>NZ_QUIX01000005.1:91091-154121 GCF_003480365.1 Butyricicoccus sp. AM32-19
AACCGCAAAATCCATTTTGATTATGGCAAGCTCGCGTCTGAAGCACTTCATGCTGGACGAGATTGCGGATATGACGATGGAAGATGAAATGGATTTAGCATCGCTCGGTGAGAAGAAACGCGCTATTTTCGTCTGCACGCCGGTCAACGACACCAGTTTCAATTACCTTGTTTCCATGATGTATATGCAGGCTTTTCAGCAGCTTTACGACCGCGCAGAACGGGAATACGGCGGCAGACTGCCGCGCCATGTACGGTTTATCATGGACGAGTTTTACAATACACCGCCACCGGATCGTTTCGACAATGTGTTGTCTACCTGCCGCTCCTACAATCTGTCCTGTGCAGTCATTTTGCAGGACATCGGACAGCTCAAGACCATGTTCGAAAAGGAATGGGAATCGCTGATGGCGCAGTGTGACGAGTTTCTGTATCTCGGCGGCAATGATACCGCGACCCACAAATATGTGTCCGAACGGCTGGGCAAGGAAACGATTTTTTCAAAAACGACCTCGCAGACCAGAGGTACGCATGGTTCGTCCAGCCAGAATGACCAGAAGGTTGGTACAGAGCTTATGACGCCGGATGCCATAAGCCGCATGGAAAATCAGTATTCGATTTTGTTCATGCGCGGCGAACGCCCAGTGTTCGACGAGAAATATGTGCTGCAAAAGCACCCGAATGTACAATGGCTTGCCGGTGACGGCAAGGCAAAAGCGTATTCACCACCGGAACATATTCCGTTCCACAAATATCATGTTGAGATTCCCGCCGATGAAATCGACGAGAAATACAAGCCAGAGGAAATCGGAGGTGTTCTCTTTGAATACTTCGTTATTCCTCCACAATCCCCCCAAAAAGGAGAATGAATTATGAAAAACAAGCTTACTCAGAAAGCTGCTGCACTGCTGTGCAGCAAAAAAGCACTCAACCGCGCCCGCATTGCGCACCGACTGCTGTCCATGACGGCAATCATCGCCTGCCTTGCTGTTGTACCGGCATTTGCAGATAATGAAGCGCTGAATGCGGTAAACAAGCTCAGTGACACGATCTTTGCACTGATTAAGGCTGTTGGTCTGATCTGCACAGGCTGGGGCGTGCTTCAGCTCGGTATGTCGGTGCAGTCGCACGATGCTTCGCAGCGCACGCAAGGCGTTCTCTGTATTCTCGGTGGTCTGCTGATTTACTTTGTAAAGGCAATCCTGACCAGCATTGGTGCAGCCTGATCCCCGAAGGAGTTGATTTCCTATGTGGGTAGTAGATATTATTGAAAACTGTATCACCTTATGGAACTCCACACTGTCCTCTATTTGGAGTATGCTCACGCAGTCCCCGGAAACCTTTCACAACGGCGCGGTCTGGGATGCAATTACCAAAATCTTTACCGCATTACAGGGAGCAGGCTACGGCCTGCTCGTCCTGTTCTTTGCCATGAGTTTCTTTAAGCATACGGTTTCGTTTCGTGAATTTCGTCACCCGGAGCAGATCATTGGTTATCTGATTCGTTTTGTCGCTGCAAAGGTACTGATTTCACAGGGCATGGAAGTGATAAAACTGATATTTAAGATCAGCGGCAGCTTTATCGGAGATATTGCAGCGCAGATGGGCGGTCTGACAGAGATTGCCGCCACTTTGCCGGAAAATATACGAAACGCGATAGAAGATGCTTCGATTATCCCACAGATATTCATTTATCTGGTGTCGCTGATTTTGTCAGCAGTCGTTATTGTGCTGTCTATCAGTCTGCTGATGACGGTTTACGGACGCTTTTTCCGTATTTATATGTATGTTGCGCTGGCACCGCTGCCCATGTCCACTTTTGCAGGTGAACTTACCAGCCGACATGGCCGGACTTATATGCAAGGCTTAATCGGCGCGTGCATGGAAGCAATCGTAATCGTTATTGCCTGCATCATATTTAATGCCTTTACATCGGTGGATGGTTCGGATTTTCCAATCAATTTTGGTGACAGCGGCGTTGGACTGGTGCTGACTTATATGCTCAAGGTTATTATTCAGATGGTGATTCTGGGCAGTATGGTCAAGGCAGCAGATAAAACCGTTAAAGAAATGTTTGCGCTGTAACAAGGAGTGTGAAGCGTTATGGAGTCAAATGTAAATCGAGAGATACGCAATTATCACGAGGGCGTAGTCATGGGCCTGAGCGTGCGGCAGACGGTTTGCGGTCTGCTTGCCGCAGGTCTGGCCGCAGCCGCGAACTTCGGCTTACAGCCGTTTCTTGGAACAGAACTTGCGAGTGTCGTATGTATTCTGGCGGCGGCAATTCCGGCAGCAATCGGCTTTGTGTCCTTTCATGGTCTGCCCTTTGAAAAATTCGCTCTTTCATGGCTGCGCACGATGTTTATGCATAACGGCTGGTATGTATACCGTTCTGCTAACTTCTATGCACAGTTTACGCCGGAAGAGCAATCTAAAAAAGGCAGGAGCCGCAAGAAAATAAAGCAGAAAATAAGTGAACACAGTAGCGAGGTAGAACAGAATGAACAAAACCAAACCGATTAAAGAGAAAAAAGAAAAGCAGGAGAAAACCACAAAGCCGGTACGCCTGCCGCGCAGCGTGCAGCAGCTTATTCCTGTTAAGCGCGTATTTCCGGACTCAATCTGGCAGGTCGGCAACAACGAATTCAGCCAGACATGGTCGTTTTCCGATATTAACTATGCCGTAGCCAGTCTGGACGATCAGCGCACCATTCTGGACAGCTGGGGGCGTGTACTGAACGGTCTTGCGGCAGACAGCCGCATGAAAGTCACTCTGGTAAACAGTATATTCGACAAGGAAGCCAACGCAGGAACGCTGTTCCTGCGCAAGCAGCATGACGGTATGGACAAATACCGCGCAGAACTGAATCAGGTGATTATGTCCAAGGCGCAGGGCAGTAACGGCATCGTTCAGCAGAAATTTATGACCCTCACTGCCAAGCGTAAGAATATTGCCGATGCCCGGCAGTTTTTCGGTCGTGCCGGCAAAAGCCTGAGCATCGGTATGCAGCGCCTTGCGTCCTCTATCCGCTTACAGGACAACAGCAGTCGTTTCCGTATTCTGCACGACTTTTTCCGTCCAGATCACCGCATGACAAAGGCAGATCTGGACGAAATGATTGCGCGCGGGCAGAACATTGCTGATGTTTTCTGTCCTCTGGCACTGCGTTATCATAAAGATTATATCCAGACAGATCAGGGCTTTATGCGCGTGCTCTTCATCGAGGAGTTCGCATCGCGCCTGTCCGATGAGCTGATCCACGACCTCATGGGACTGCCGCGCCAGATGATGCTGTCTATGGACATCGAGCCGGTCAACACCCAAGAAGCACACAAGCTGCTCAACGGTCTTGCACTGCGTGTCGAATCCGATATTGGCCGCTGGCAGCAGCGACAGAACAATAATAATAATTTTTCGGCCGAAATCCCGTATGAGTTCCAGCAAATGCGCAAGGTTGTTGCTGACTACATGGACGATATTACCGAGCATGACCAGCGTTTAATGCTGACCACCATCACCATCGTACACTCCGCAAAAACACTTGAGCAGTTAAATGCGGACACCGAGAGCTTGCAGGAAATTGCAAGCGGTTTCGGCTGCAACCTCACGAAATTAGCCTATCAGCAGGACATCGGTCTGGATACTGTCCTCCCGTATGGTTTGCGCAGCGTACAGCAGCAGCGCACGCTTATTACGGACAATGTTTCTATCCTTACGCCGTTCTCTGCGCAGGAAATTCAGCAGATGGGCGGCATCTGTTACGGAAACAACGCTGTTTCCGGCAACCTCATTGTTGCCAACCGCGCAAATCTGCTCAACGGTAACTGTATCCGACTGGGCGTATCCGGTGCAGGCAAGTCTTTCTCTGTTAAACAGGAAATTGCTTATGTGCTGCTGTCCACGCGCGATGATGTGCTGGTGCTCGACCCGGAGGGCGAGTTTACGCCGATGGTCGGTGCTTTCGGCGGCAGCATGATCGACATTTCCGGTTCGTCCGCAGTACGCATCAATGCACTGGATATGGAAAAAGGCTATGCCGATGATGGTAAAGATCCGTTGCCGGACAAGTCTGAATTTGTCCTGTCCCTGTTCGAGCAGATCATGCAGGACGATCTCAAAGCGCAGCATCGTTCCATTATTGACCGCTGCGTACAGGCTGTTTATCGTCCCTATATCGCCAGTGGATACAAGGGCGATGCTCCGACACTGACCAACCTGCAGGCCGAGATCAAGCGTCAGCCGGAGCCGGAAGCGCAGGAGCTTGCGCTTGCAGCGGAATTGTTTATCTCCGGTTCGCTATCCATTTTCGCGCAGAAAACCAATGTTGACCAGAATAATCGCCTGACCTCTTACAATATCCTCGATCTCGGTGAGCAGCTGCTCCCGATGGGTATGCTGGTTATTCTGGAGAGCATTTATAACCGCGTGATTCAGAACTGGCGTGCAGGTCGGCGTACATGGGTATTCGTAGACGAGTTCTCAATCTTCTTCCGCTATCCGTTCGCCACGAACTTCTTCCTGCGAATGTGGAAGCAGGTTCGTAAGCGCGCCGGTTACATGACCGGCATCACGCAGAATGTGGGCGAAATGCTGACGAGCAAGGATGCCTGCTGGATGCTTGCCAACTCTGAGTTTCTTATCATGCTTTCGCAGTCCGCATCCGATCGCGCGGCACTGGCCGAGCTGCTGAATATTTCGGACACGCAGCTTTCGTATGTCGAGAACGCTGATCCCGGCTGCGGCCTGATGAAGTTCGGCGGCGCGTTTATTCCGTTCGTCAACAGCTTCCCGGAAGATACAGAGCTGTATAAGCTCATGACCACCAAACCGGCAGACCGGGAGCAGGTAAAGCCGCATGGTGTATAAATACAAGAACAAGAGCGATGCTGCCAAGGTTCACTCTGCGCCTACAACCGGGCGTAGAGTGTCTTACAGCCGCAGTGATAACAAGACCTATCGCAATACAGGAGGAGCAAGCACTCGTGCGGGCGCGGAGCTGCGTGCTAAGCAGACTTTCGGAGTACCGGGTACAGACGGTGCCGAAAAGAAAAAGTCCCGTAAAAAGCGCCTAATCAAGCGCTTTGCGATTGCAACAGCCGTCCGCACGATAAACGATAAGAAAGCCGCACAGCACAGTGCGGAGGTAGAGGCAACTGAACAGATTCAGCGGCGTATGCACGATGCAGCCTATGTCGGAGTAAAACTTGCCGCCAAGCCGGTACGCAAGGCGGCACGATCATTATACCGAAGCGCGGACAGCAAGCTAAAAGATTATCGTGTACGCAAGTCCGTCGTTCGTACCGCACAGCGGTATCGCAGTGCAGACGGCAAAGCGCGTATACGACTTACCTACAAGTCCACACGCGAAAATAAGAATATCCGCCGCGTTAGGGTAAAGCAGTATCAGAAATACCGTATCCGCACAGCGCATGGTGCCATTACGCCGCGCGGTGCAGTACGCGAACAGTTCATGCGCCGTCAGCGCACGACCGCTGCTGTGCGAGCCAAAGCCGCAGCAAAGAAAAAAGCAGCGGTACAGGTCAAGCAGCGGCAGAGTGCGCAGTACCGCACGCCGCAGAGTACGGCATCTAAGGTGTACAGTTCAGCGCGGAATAAAGCAGGTAGCAGCGTATACGGCCCGTCCCATTCTGCACAGACAAAGATACGCACTGTACAGCAGCGTAAAGCCGCAGCCACCGCTTATAATGCGCGTGTGCAGAAAGCTGCTGCGGAGCGCAGCGAAAAAAGTATGCGCTACCGCATCAAGGCGCGCAAAGCCGGTGTGAAGAAAATGAAACGTCAGCAGGCCGCAAAACTCGCCGGAAAGACCTTGCCGACTAATGCAAACGGTATAGTGAAAAAAGGATTTTCGGCAGCAATGAAGTCCGCTTTTCAGTTTACTGTGCGGTTTGCGAAATCTAAAGCGCTGATTCCGATTCTCGCAGGTGTGCTGGTTATGTGCATGATCGCGGCTCCGGCTGCGATGGTCGCATCGGTGCTTGGCCTTTTCTTTGCCGACGCGCAGGCGGCAGAAAACGACAAGCTCTCGACCGTCCAGACGGCCTATGTCAATGCGCAGTTTGCATGGAGCGAAGAAGTGCTGTCCGGCGAAAGTTACGATCAGGTTGTCTATGAGGGTAACTATGCCAACGATGTTGAAGTGTTAGCTGTGTTTGCAGTTAAAACAACCGAAAAAGACGGCCTTGATGTAATCGAAATCGACGATAAGAAAAAAGCGATTCTGGCGCAGGTATACAAAGATATGAACCCCTATACCAAGTGGATTACGGTCGTGAATAAAACCCGTATCCTTCATGTGCAGATCAATGCACTGACTGCTGACCAGGCTGCGGACAAGTACGGATTTACGAAAATGCAGCGCACAACGCTGAAGGAGCTGCTGGATAAGTACCGCAACGATCTGCAAGGACTGCTGAATTCGATATTCGGTTCGGCTGCGGCAAACCTATCCCCGGAAGTTCTCGCCTTGCAGGCACTTGTAGAGAAATACGCCAAGCAGTACGGTATCTCCGATCATGTGGGCACACTGCTGGCGATTATTCAAGTCGAGAGCGGCGGCGTGTTGGCTGATGTTATGCAGTCCTCGGAGAGTGCCGGACTGCCGCCCGGTGCAATCAAGGACAAGGAAGCATCTATCAATCAGGGCTGCAAATACTATGCCGAACTGGTTAAAAGAGCAAAGCAGCTCGGTGTAGACGGTGACAGCATTGTACAGGCGTACAACTACGGCGGCGGTTTCCTTGACTATGTAGCGAAAAACGGTAAGAAATACTCCTTTGAGCTGGCGGAGAGCTTTGCAAAGCAGCACTCTGGCGGTGTGCGTGTTACTTACAAAAACGCTATTTCTACTGCGAAAAATGGCGGCTGGCGGTACAATTACGGCAATATGTTCTATGTTATGCTGGTTCAGCAGTATACCGGCGGCGCAGCTTACGGCAGTGAAACCTTCCAGAAGCTCATGACCGAAGCAAAGAAATACATCGGTATGCCTTATGTGTTCGGCGGTTCTACTCCGCAGACCTCGTTCGACTGCTCCGGCTTTATCTGCTGGGTCTACACGCAGTCCGGCGTATGCAATCTCCCGCGAATGACAGCGTATGGTATCTACTTGCGCTGCACACCAATCTCGGCCTCGCAGGCACAGCCGGGTGATCTGGTATTCTTTGCGAACACCTACGATTGCCCCGAACCGATCTCGCACATCGGTATCTATGTAGGCAACGGTAAAATGTTGCATTGCGGAAATCCAATCGGTTACGCAGACCTATCCAATTCGTACTGGAAATCACATATGTATGGGTTTGCGCGCCCTAAATAAGCAACAGGAGGTATCTATGAACTGGAAAGAAAAACTGCGTAAAGAGTGTGAACATCTTAACGAAGTGAGCGGTTTTTATTCGTTCTCTGTTATGCAGATACAGCAGGATAAGGAATATTTCGGACGATTTGGTGGTCAGGAACTGGCCACCAAACATCAAGAAACATACAAGAGATATAAGTATTTCAAAAGGGATTTATTAGTGTATCTTTTCCTTTTTATCGGTGGGTGTATGATGACTTATCTTATAATTGAAGATGCTCATTCAGCTTATCCCGTATTGGTTGCGGAAAGTTTTTGGGAAATCATTAAGATGTGGGTACTGAAAATCGCGATTATCTGCGAAGTTATTTTCGGTGCAATCTTAACTATTGTGTCGGTATCGCGCGTTCGTTTCTTCCGCAGACGGCTGCGCGTGATTGAGGAGCTTATGAAGTCTGATAATTGCGCAGAAGATAAAATCGTACACTGCCGAAAGCATTGAGATTGCTACCGTTAAGATTAACGGCCAAAAGCGAAAAGTCCCCTCGTTCTGAGCGAATGCTTGGAACGAGGGGTGTTTTTTCATTTTATTCAATATTCTCCGCGACCTTGCGCAATTCATCAGCTGGAATTGTACCGTACAAGTGATACAGCACATCGTCATGCGTCCAGAAGATCGTGGTAGCTCCGTTCTTGCTGAAAAGCGTTGCCGTTTCTCCATGCAGCTCAAACTCGGTCGATTGCACATCTTCGGTATCGAGAATTTTTTCGGTCTGCGTTTCATCGGTAAAGATAGTGCAGGACAGGTCGAAAAAGTTTCCGTCCTCGCCCTCATATGTGACAGTATACAGCTGCTCTCCGGCGTTTTCCTCCGCCTTGCTCATGCCGTCCGGGATATAGGAAAGCGTTGGCGGAAACGCATATGCAATGCTTTCGGGCATATCTGCACTTTTGCTGAACCGATAATCTGTCAGCTCGTTGAACACACGCACGACGGTTTCAATGATTTTCTCGCGGTAAGCGTCTACTGTCATAACGCCGCCGAACGATACGGTGCATACCAGAAGAAAAATTGCGACAATACGCTGCAACAGCTTTATGTGGCGATTGAACTGCGCAGAATGGCGCTGCTCACGGATCAGTTTGCGCATCTTTCGGTCGAATTTCCCGGAGAACTTGTGCTCCGGTATCTGCGGCGGCAGTGTCTCGGATAGCCATTTTTCGCGTGCAGCCTCCGCGTGATGATACAGCATATCATCGGTTATCTTCATCGGTATCTTCCTCCTGTATCTGTAATGTGCGCTGCAAAGCCTCTTTCGCGCGCTGTACGGTTTTGCGCACTGCTGCCTCGGTCATATCCAGTGCTTTGGAAATTTCAGAATAAGAAAAGCCGTTGTCGTAGCGCAAAAGCAGCACTTCGCGGTAACGCGCAGGCAAAGCAGCGATTGCCGCGGCGATCGCATCACTTTCCGCCATATGCTCGATTTCGTTCGCCGCTACGCTGCCAATGTATGTCTCGTCCAACGGCAGGACAGCGGTGCGGCTCTTGGAGCGATAGAGGTCGATTGCTTTCCTCTCGGTAATAGTAACGATGAGTGAGCGCGTTTTGTGACTCTTTATTTCGGAAATCGTATCAAGAATTTCGACTATTTTTAAGAAAGCCTGATGCACGACATCTTCGGCATCACTGCTGTTGTGCAGGATCTGGTTTGCAGCATAGTACATCAGATTACGATATTGCCGGTATATCAGCTCGAACTTGGATTTATCTTCATCGGAACTGATGGCTGCGAGATAAATTAGCATTTGACACCGCCTTAGTGGATTTTAGCAGATTATAGCACAAAGCGTTTCTAAATGCAATTTCAGGGCAATGAAAAAATTTTTTGCGTTGGTGTCACAAATGGGTATCCTCGTTCGTTACCATGTACAAACGAACAGATATTACCCGAAAAATTTTTTTGGCTGATGTGTCACAAACGGGTGCTCTCGTTCGTTACAGTGAATAAGAAAAAATGAAAGGGGCTTTTCTATTATGAACAGCAAAGTAAAAACTCTGATTTCTGGCGTATGTCTGTCTGCTTCTTTGCTCGCAGCAGCAATGCCGCAGGCAATGGCGTTGGAAGATAGTGCGCACACCGAACAGACTTGTGCGGCACAGACCATTGTCGCACCCTGCATGGATTACATCAACGACGCCGACATCACTTTTTCCATCTCCGGTGGCAAGGCGTATGTAGATGGCTGGGTCCGCGGACAGAACGGTATCGCTACCCGATGCAAGATCACTGCGAACCTGCAGGTGAAGAATGGACTGTCGTGGAGTACTGTGAAGACCTGGTCTGATGATCAGAATGGACGCAAGGCATCTATCAGCGGCAGTTATTCCGTATCATCTGGCAAGACATACCGCGTATCAGCTGTGGTAACGGCATATAAGGGTTCGCTGTCGGAAAGCAAGACGATGATTTCCAAGACAATCAAGGCTTAATGCTGATAATAAGATCGGAGGTGATTCCAATGGTTTATTAAAAATCCACATAAAACCGAAAAAGTGCATATCTCACCACGCAAGCGGTGTATTGGGCTTATATGGATAATTATGTTATCCACGGTTTTGGATTTTGATGTAACATAGTTTTCGATAGATATCATAATAACAGAAAACAAAGGTCGGTGTAATTACTTTACAACAATCTTAGAGCATAAACTAAAATGCGGAGGTATACTATGAATAAGTTTAAGAAAATGCTAAGTGTAGCGCTCGCAGGTTGTATGGCTGTTTCTGCTCTGATGTTGAACTCCGGTGCGGTTGCAACCGATATGTCTGATATCGAGGTTTCCGAAGAAAGCTCGATTAGTCCACGTATCTCTTTTCCCTGTGATCTGACAGGTCTTGCGGCTGGAAAGGAAAAAGTGGGATGGACAAAGTTGTCCCTTGATGCGGGAGATAAGATTACCTTCACTGGCGTTTGGAAACCAGATAATGCGGGTTTAATCATCACCATATATCGCCTTAATTCCAACAATCAGTATGTTTGGAACAACAGTTATGCAACGCTGATGACAAACGAATCTTGGACTGCAAATATCAGATCTAATGGTATTTACCAGATAACAGTCAAACCGACTTATATGATTAGTGGCGGAAGTGTGATAGCGGACTTCAAGTAAAACTGCCTTAAAAAGTTGAATTAGCACTGAACATTTACTCATAGAGTGTGGGTGTCATATGCTTGTGGTATGAGGTGATTCCAATGTTTTGTTAAAAATCCACATAAAACCGAAAAGGCTGGACACCTCACCGCATCAGCGGTGCATCGGACTTATGTGGATAGATATAGTATAGCCGATTTTCCAGATCGGCGCAAGTGTCCAATGAAAGGTATGGAGCCGTACATTATCTGTATGGCTATCACAGAAAGCATGAGAACAGGAGGTCAACATGACTAAGTTCAAGAAAATGATGAGCGTAACGCTCGCAGGCTGTATGGCAGCTTCGGCGTTGATGATGAGCGCAGGTGCAACGCGCAGAGACGGAAAAGCCGATGATACGGAACTTTCCTCTGCAGCAATGATTGTTTCTTCTGTCCCGCAATCCGATGAAGAAATCCTTGCTGAATATAACGAATATCAGAAAAATGGTGCATTTTCGTTAGATGAAGACACTACTGATACATATTCGACTGTGACAGAAAATGATGAGAGTGCACCGTATATCGTATCATCTGAACCGATTTCGGATGAAGAAATCGAACAGAATATGAAGAAATACAGTCAGAATTTGTTGGTCGATGTGCAAGCGCGTGGTAATAGTATCCCCACATCCGTATACGACTTGGGAAAAGAAACTTATACTGGAACATTCAATTTTAAGAACTACACATACACAAACTATTGTTTCCTGAATCCATATGGATACCTTA
The DNA here is from genome assembly GCF_003480365.1 of Butyricicoccus sp. AM32-19. NCBI lineage: Bacteria > Bacillati > Bacillota > Clostridia > Eubacteriales > Butyricicoccaceae > Butyricicoccus > Butyricicoccus sp. AM32-19. The sequence goes on from NZ_QUIX01000005.1 coordinate 102,339, forward strand.
ATGTAGAAGTATCTGCTACAACTGGCAATAAGAAAGACACCAGCTATACAGTCGCACTCTATAAAAAAAAGAAAAATACTTTTGTAGATGGAATTGACGTGAATTACGGTGAAAAAGTACATATCGTATTTCCGAGCATTGATGCAAAGGAAAAATATTATATTAAACTGACAAAGGGTGACACTGGAACCTATGCCAAAGGAACCATTTTTCTGTCGTAATCAGGTTGTACATTGGACAAACAAAGGAGCTTGAGTTTTTAGCGCCGACTGTCTGATGCTCAAGATAAATACGAAGCATCATAGCGATATATATTCGGCAGTGCTCCGCAAGACATACCGCGTATCTGCCGTGGTAACGGCGTATAAGGGTTCGCTGTCGGAGAGCAAGACTATGATTTCCAATACAATCAAAGCCTAATATAGACATAGATTAAGAGGTGAGTCCACATGAAAACAACTTACTATGTTATCAAAATTTTGTATGTTGTTGAATTATAGGCGTTATTTTGGTGCCATGGATGATCATCTGTGATCTATTTTCTATTGATTCTTTTCCGGTATGGATTCTTATTCCATCGTTTATAGCGTCAATATATAAAGAATCTCTGAAAAAGAAAAATGGTGAATTATCAATTTTTAAGCACAATGTCGAAGGCTATTATGGGTTATATATCCTTGTAATGACAATCGTTCTGCTAATAACCGGTGGCTTTTGGATAGATATGGTGAAGTGAAAATAATAAGCTGAGGTTTACCCTCAGCTTATTATTTTTGAGCCAGAATCGTTCGAACTGTTGCAAAGTCTTGTTGTATGTAAATCGCAGAATACCTTTATCTCTATGACTAATACATCACAACTCTGGCTCTGCTAAATCGGCCGATTTCCGTGGAGAACTGTGTCTCGTAAGTTTGTAGTTCAGTTCGTTAAGGCGAGAGATCTTCTGCTGATACTCGTCCTCCAGCGGCCATGGCTTACCGAGGTTGACCTTGGCTTCATCAAGCTGCTCATGCAGGCGAGCAAGGCTCTGCTCGTTGTCACCGATAAACTTTCCGATGTCATTCATAGCGTTGTTCATACGCTGGATGCAGCCGGCCACATTATCACCCGGTTCAACCATACGCTTGGTTGCACCATGAATACAGATACGCACCTCGTCCATGAGCGAACGCTTCAGTTCCAGCTTAAAGCCGCAGTACGAACCGATAGAGCGTGTGTCATCATATGACAGCTTGCCTTCCATGTTCTGCGAAATCTTCCTGCGTTCATCCGCTATCATGGTCAGCAACGCTTCACCGGCCTTGTCCTTAGCTGTGTAAGTTTTTCCGTTCAGTTCGATACGGAAGGTTGCGCCCTCTGTCTGGGCATGATTTGCGTCCAGCGTTGCCTGATCTCTTTTCAGCGCCGCAATCATGTTTTCTTTCTTAACAATGCTGTGCGGCAAGTTCACATTTACATCGTCCTCCAGCTTATACTGGTCATTGTGGTATGCAGTGCGCAGGACGGATAGTTTCTGCACATAAACATCAAGTTCCATGCGCTCCTTGATCTCTGGATCACCGGCAGCAAGCGCCTTAACCTCGGCATAAGACAGCGCAGCATCGTCAATATCATCACAGGTGCGCGCCGGAGATTTGCCGGTTACGACCTGCGAGATAAACTTCTGCTTGTTCTCGACCGTCTGCCAGTTGTAGCTGTCGAATGTACCCTCAGTAACATAACGATAGATATGTACCTTTTCATTTGTATTGCCCTGACGGAGAATACGACCATCACGCTGCTCTACATCACGCGGACGCCATGGGCAATCGACATGATGCAGTGCAATCAAACGCTCCTGCACATTAAAACCAGCGCCCATCTTGGCAGTCGAGCCAATCAGCACGCGGATTGCACCAGATTTCATTTTGCTGCTGAGTGCGTTCTTTTTTGCGGGAGTGTCCGCATCGTGAATATATGCGATCTGGTCAGCCGGTACACCCTTGGCGATCAGCTTATCCCGAATATCGTCATACGCACAGAAACGACCGCTGTCCTTGCCTGCCGCAGAGGGTGTTGCAAGGTCGCAGAAGATAAGCTGTGTGCCTTTGGTCGGCTTGCTGCTTTCCCATGTATCGAACACGTTTTCCACGACCATATTGAGCTTGCTGCCCGGATTGTCCAGCAGGGACGGGTCAGCCAGCCGCTGATCGAGCGCGAGCTTGCGTCCGTCATTGGTGATAGCGAGCATATTGTCCTCGTAGGGTGCGACTGCACCGCTGCGAACGCGATCGGCGCGTTTGCCGAGTTCCTGCACCATGGCTTGCTGTGCCGCTGTCGGCTGTGCCTTTACATTGTGGTATTCCACTTCCGGGCGTTGGAGATCAAGCATATCGGCGGTCTGAATATCTGCCGCCTGCCGCCAAAGGTTAATCAGTTCCGGCAGATTGCAGAACTTTGCAAAGCGCGTTTTCGTGCGGTAACCGGTTCCCTCTGGTGCCAGTTCCATCGCTGTAACGGTTTCGCCAAAGTTAGACGCCCAACTGTCAAAGTCGGCCATGTTGACACTTTCCAGCGTATCGTTCTGAAGATAGCGCATCATTGTGTACAGCTCGGTCATGGAGTTGGAAACCGGCGTGCCGGTTGCAAAACATACGCCATGATAATCCGTTTTCTCGTTCAGATATTCGCACTTGGCGAGCATATCTTCACTTTTCTGCGCTGCACTTGTGTTGATACCGCCGACATTGCGCATTTTTGTAAACAAAGCAAGGTTCTTAAACTCGTCTGCTTCATCGACAAACAGCCGGTCAACACCGAGTTCTTCAAAGGTAACAACATCGTCTTTTTCCTTTGCGTCCATCAGCTTTTCCAGACGAGTTTCCAGCTTCTTTTTCGAGGATTCCAGCCGCTTTACAGTGAAGTTTAAGTCCTTGTTCCGCTTTGCATCGGTCAGACTGAGTTCCAGAGTATCAAGCTGCCGCTCGATGTGCCTGCGCTCGTTTTCCGGCGATAGCGGTATTTTTTCGAACTGTGTATGGCCGATAATGACCGCATCGTAATCGCCAGTGGCAATGCGTGCGCAGAACGCCTTGCGGTTCTCCTTAGTGAAGTCCGCTTCTGTGGCAACCAGAATATTTGCACCGGGATAGAGCTGCTGAAATTCTGTGCCCCACTGCTCGGTCAGCGAGTTCGGCACGACGAACATCGGCTTGTGAGAAAGTCCGAGCCGCCGCAGCTCCATTGCTGCCGCAGCCATCGTCCATGTTTTGCCAGCACCGACACAGTGCGCAAGCAGCGCATTGCCGCCGTAAAGGATACGGGCAACTGCATCTTTCTGGTGAGAATATAGCTGAATACTTGGATTGATACCGGGCAAAGTGAGGTGACTGCCGTCAAATTCGCGCGGACGGGTGGTATTAAAATGTTCGTTGTAATAACCCACAAGTTGTTCGCGGCGCGCAGGATCATCAAATACCCAGTCCTTGAACGCCTGACGAAGTGCGTCCTGTGCGTTTCTTGCCTTAATGGTTTCCTTGGTATTCGGAATACGCTTTTCCTTGCCGTCTATGATTTTTACATCACTGACCTGCACATCGCGCAGATTGAGTGACAGTTCCAGAAGTTCGTAAGCATTCACGCGGGAAGTGCCGTATTTCGTATATGCCAGCGAATGAGGGTCTTTATCTACACTCTTATTGGATACATACCAGAGCTTTGCAGCATCAGAATACGAGGTTTTAATCTTGTTCAGTGCATAGAACGGCGGATGCAGCACATCGCGGATGAAATGATCGATGTCCTCCGGCGGTATCCATGTTGTGCCGAGCTTTACATTGATGTCCGCAGCGGTCAGCGGCTCCGGCTGGACACGCTCCAGCATTTGCACATTAACAGCAAAATCCGGGTCGCTCTGTGCGGCAAGGCGTGCAATATCAAGTTTGGCGCGTACATTGCCCGAAAGATACTCGTCCGCAGGCTGCCATTCCTGTGTTTGTGGGTCGAGGAAAATCTGCTGACGCAGTGCAGTGGTAATCTGCTCCTGCGGCATACCGTCAAGCAGTGCGGACATATATGCAAAGTCGATTTTGCCGCGTTCTGCCAGCGACAGTCCGAGCGCGTCCTCTGGCGTATCGGCGTGTGTTGCAACAATATGCGGACTGATTGTGCGCTTGCTGAAAATGGCGGTCTTGCCGATTACATTCTGCTCATCGTCCAGTTTTTCCAGTGCAAGCAGCAGCGGATACCCAGCATCTTTTCGAAAAGCCAGTTTATTGCCGCGCTTATGAATATTGCCGAACTCCTTTACGAATGTATCGTAGTTCTGCGTGAGGTCTGCCTGCAAAGCATGAAGTTGCTCATCGTCACAGCCGTCACGCTGGGCTTCGATCAGATTACGCACAGCATCTCGAATACCGATCATGCTGATAGCACGTTTAACAGCAGTAGCGTTCATTTCGGACGGTACAAGATTGCCGTCTGCTTCTTTGAACATTAGTTTACCGTCCTGCACAGCATAGGAGAACGGACGCAGCGCTGCCATCGGCGTGTTCGACTGGAACACATCAGCGGTTTCTGGTGCAGGCGGTTCTTGCGTGTTCGATTGGAACACATCGTCCTCAATGAGCGTGTTCGACTGGAACACATTCTCGTGACCGAGGTGAAGAACTGCTGCGGAGAGCAGATCTTCCAGTTCGACATTCGGATCAGGGACGCAGGCGGTATCCTTACCGTGTTGAGTTGTGACCTCCTGCATCGTACCCAGAATCATTTCCGGGTGCTGCAAGAAATAATTGTTCAGCTCCATGCCGTCTGCATTTTTGCCGGTTTCCGTCCATGCGGGCAGCTGCTCCGGCGGCGTGTCACGCTTTTGCAGGAACAGAATGTCGGTGGTGACGCTGGCTCCGGCATTTGCCTTGAATGCCGTATTGGGCAGACGAATTGCACCGAGCAGGTCGGCACGCTCGGCCATTAAGCGGCGTGCGGCAGGGTTTGCCTTGTCGAGCGTACCCTTTGAGGTGACAAAGGCCACAATGCCGCCCGGACGAACCTTGTCCAGCGTCTTAACAAAGAAATAATCGTGAATTAGCAGGTGGTCTTTGTCATACCGCTTATCGTGCAGGCTGTAATCGCCAAACGGCACATTGCCGATGGCAACATCGAACGAGTTGTCTGCAAACTTGGTATTCTCGTAGCCGGTAATCTTAATATCGGCGTTCGGATACAGCTTGCGGGCAATCCGTCCGCTGATGCTGTCCAGTTCGACACCGGTGAGCTGACTGCTTACCATGCTCTCCGGCAGCATACCGAAGAAGTTGCCGACACCCATGGACGGCTCCAGCACCTTGCCGCCCTCAAAACCCATCTGGCCGAGCGCAGTATACATTGCCTTGATAATGACCGGCGAGGTGTAGTGCGCGTTCAGAACCGACGCGCGTGCGGCCTTGTATTCGTCCTCAGTGAGCAGACTGCGCAGCTGCTCGTAGCGGCGGTTGTTGGGACTGAATGCGCTTGCCATGCCGCCCCAGCCGACATACTGAGAGAGCACCTGCTGTTCCTCGGCAGTCGCAGGACGGTCTGCGGCTTCCAGACTTTTCAGCAGGCGGACAGCCGCAAGGTTTCGGTCAAATTTTTCTCCAAGCGTGCCGATGCCGAGGTTGTCATCGGTAATATGGAAAGTGGGCGGATTGCGGCGCAGCGCATTTCGGTATTCCTCAAGCGAGGCTTTTTCTGCCTCCTGCACCGAGGGAAACTCTGTCCACTTGCCGTCGATCATAATGGATACCGGCTGTGCGCTATCCGTTTGAGCAGTTTCCTGCGTGTTCGATTGGAACACATCGGGTGCCGCATTGCGTTCGTCCTGCGCCATCAGCCGCGCAAGGCTTTCTCGGTTTTCCGACCGGAAAATCGGATAAGGCTGCGCCGGGTCGCGGAGCTGTATATTGAGTTTGCCAATCTCGGTGATTTCGAACGGCCTGCCATCCAGATAAACGGTATCGCCTGCATGGTAGTCCTGCGTGTTCCAATGGAACACATTCTCCGGTTCCGGCATACTTCCTGCTGCTTCACGCAGCATCGGCATAATATCATTATAAGCCGGATACTGACTAAGGAAATCCAGCAGGCCGCCGTCACCGTCACCAATATCCTGACGCTCGGTGAATGTTCTGCCATCCGGCAGCAAAAGCGTAAACTTGGTTTTACTGTAACCGGCATACTGGTATGCTTCTTCATATCCGGCATCGAAAGCATTTTCCAATGAACCATACTTTTGCTCGATGTTTTCCCGACCGGAAACAAAATCCTCGTCCGCTTTTCTCATTAAGCGGTCAAACTCAGCAAGGGGATAAACCTTGCCGTCCTCAAACGCACTGCTTTCACTCCATTCACAGCGCACCATGATAGAGTTGTCGGCTGGTGTGTTCGACTGGAACACATTCTCCGTTTTCTCATTCGGGTGCAGTTCGTAATAGTGATATTCTGCATCGGAGATCATCGCGTCGAAATAGAGGCTCGCAAAATGATCGTTGAGTTCATGCAGATTATCAAACGAAACGCTGTGAACCGTTTCACCATCTACGGCGTAATTGATGCAATAAGTGTTCAGATCGGCGCTGACCTGTATTTCATGCTCATCGTCCTCCGTTGTGCTGTATGCCAGACCAACATCAGAAAGGTTGGAGAAGTCAGCCATTGTATCAAATTCCTCGATACAGTAATCGTTGATCAACTGCTTTGCGGTTTTGAGATCGCTGTCCTCGGCAGTATGCGCTTCGGCGCTCTGTACCGCTTCAGTCAATGTGTTCCCATCGAACACATCATTGTCTGGGTCAGACGCGGCCAGTTCTGCGCGTTCTGACGGAGAATTGCCCTCGAACACATCGCGCTCCGGCGGCGTGTTCCTTTGGAACACATTCTCCTGTGTCTGTTCGGTAAGAAACTCCGGTACATCGGCAAAGCCGATGCTGTCCACATAGTGCGCGGTATCCTGTCCATTTCGATGCAGCACCACAATATCCGAAACTGACAGGCTGTGACCGGTGAAGTCGGCAGGACGGTTGATATTGAACTGATCATAAATGCTGTCCAATGTGGTATCCGGGGTGAGCGGTGCGGAATATTTCAGCTCGTAGTTGCTGCGGTTTATCGTCATGCCGTCCGCATGAACCCCGTCGTAAGAAGTAAACAGCAGTTTTGCATTGGCTGGATCAGCCGTAAGCTGGTAGATCTCATAGCGGTCGCTGTCCGGTTCTTCCGGCGTGTTCGATTGGAACACATTCTCCGCAGGAACAGACACAGCTTCTCTGGTGTTGAGAGATCGTTCGATCTGAGCGATACTGTTAAGGACTTCGGCGTTCTGCCAGCCTGCCACCTTAGTATAATCCTGAATAATGGTGTCCTTGCCGTCTACGCACTGCACAAAATCCAGACTGCCCGGAAGATCTTCGGTATTCATTGCTCCCAGCGCTTTTCTCTGGTTGTTCGGGAGTTTATGGTAAGCGTTCAGAGCATCTTCAAGAGAATGAAATTCCTTGATGTCCAGAGCGCCGCGTTTCTGAATATCCTCTGCAACATAGAAATGGGCAATGAACTGCTTAGGCTGCGTCGGCTCAGCACTCCGCGTGTTCGATTGGAACACATTCGCCTGTGTTTCAGCAGAAGTATCGCGGAATGCCCGCAAGCCGTCTGCACCGAATTCAGTTTCGTAAGCGTTTATAGCATCTTCTGCTTCATGGTCAATGGAACGCATAGTATAGACATGGCGCTCGGTGCTGTTACCTTTGGTGGCGGCAATCGTTACATCATGCTTGTCGCGCAGCTTCTCCACATACCGCTCCAAGCTGTGCGCCGGGATGCCGCACATCTCCACACGACCAGTACCGGGAAGTTCGCGCGTGGTAAGATTCAGTTCCAACAGAGCCGCAGCCTGTTTGGCATCCTCACCAAACATTTCAAAGAAATCGCCTACTTGAAACAGTACGATACTGTCTGCGTAAGACGCATTCAGTTTAATGGAATTATAGTCGTTCAGTGTGTCAACCGGCGCTTGCTGCTTTTGTGTGTTCGATTGTAACACATCGGCTTGCGGCGTTTGTCCCACATCCGCCATGACACGCTGAATGAACGGGTCACGGTTCAGCTTTTCCGGGTCAACCACTTTGCCGTTGACAATGCCGCGTTCAGCAAGCGCCTCGCGGATTGCGATTGGGTCAATATCCGAAAAATCGTCTGGCTCGGCGGCAGGCGGCTCGTTCTGTGTGTTCGACTGGAACACATTTTCCGGTTCGGAAATCGTTACGGTATCTGTTCGCTCCTGCGCATACCGGCGCTGTTCCTCCGGTGTCAGATAGCGGTTCTGCCGGATGAGCGTACTAATCTGGTGATCGACCTGACTCCACGACAGCGTTATCCTGTCGTATACCTTTCTGTCGATACTGCGCTCGAATGCAATACCCTTGCCATCGTGATTTTCGCTGTAACCACCGTAAGCACGACCGCCCCAGCCGTACTCGTTTTTCAAAAATTCAATACGTTCTTTCTGCGTATGATTTTCCGCATAAAACTCAGAAATGCGCTTTTTGCCGTGCTCTATGCCGCTGCCGCTGCGCAGCATTTCGTCTATTTCGTCCTGCGTAATAAAAGCAGCGCGCACCGGTTCAAAACCGTCTGCGGCAGCATAGAGCGCTGTCATGTGCTCAGTACGCTGCAAGCGTTCTGCCGCATCTTCGGAACGCTGCACATTGAAGCAAAAGCGGCAAAGATTGCTGTTTTGCTGCACAGCGCGTGCGTAGTCCGTCATTTCACCGGTCAGTACAGTGCGCTGTGCAGGGTCACTCAGCGCTGCGGTCAGCTTCTCGACAGCCGGAGGGAAAACATCGTTAGCAAATTCCTTTGTCTGCGCAAAAAAGCCTTGCTCCCGCGCTTCCTCGCTCATATCGTGATAGGTGTGCCAGATTTCCGATGCAAGCTCGAGATATTCGTTAGGCTTTGCATCTGTCAGTTCTGCTGCACTCGCATACTGACCGTTCTTCAGCAGCGTGGAGATACGATTAGCTGCATCTTCATAAGTCAGTACAGCAGCACGCGGCGTGCGGGTATCGTGACCGCGTGCAATACGCAGACCGTTGCTGTCAAACCAGAGGGAATGGTCAATGTTATGGACGCGCACGCCCGCACCGCCTACGCGGTATTCCCGCCGCAGGAATGCAGCAGCGTCCGCTATGCTGATATTCGGCTGCATGAAAAAAGCCGCGATACGCTCGCGGCTATGGGTACTGTTGCTACCTGCGGTCAGCACGCGGTTGATTACCTCATCGGAAACATCGGGCGTGTTCCAATCGAACACATCAGAAGCAGGTGCGGCAGGCTGTGTGTTCGGCTCGAACACATTGCCGCCATCGTCCGTCAGCGACATCTGCTCAAAAGCAACAGCAGCAGGCTTTTCCGGCTCTGCTGCTGTTTGGCTGTTTAATAAATGAAGGTTTCCTCGATGATCTGCGTCACTTCGTGCTGAATGTTGCCCATCAGACCGATCCACTGCATCGGGTCGCGTTCTTTCAGTTCCTCTGTCACGCCATGATGCTTCGCTTTCTGTGCTACCAGCGACTCGAATTTGTCCATCGCGCGGCGATCCAGCTTGTTCAGATAGTGGTTCAGCTCGCAATTCCGAAGCAACTCCATCAGTTCCTCCGGCAGGTACTGCTTCATGTACCTCAGACGCGCTGCGCCCCATTCGCCGTACTCCGGCTTTACCAGATCGGGGTGCATCTTGCCGTCCGGTCCCTCGTGGTAATATACTTTCTTCGGCAGTTTTGCCATCTATAACAGCTCCTTCCTTTGTCGGTTCAGATACTCTTTCGGTACCTTTATTATACAACATAGAAGGCTGTTCCGCAATACGCTTTCGCGTTGTAAATCGAAAAAGTTTACAACCGTCCAAGTTCTTCATAGACTGCTCAATCGAGCGTAATGCCGTTTCAGACGCTTCCTGCGTAATCTGTCCAACAAGCGCAAGCTCGTCCGGCGAGAGGTTCCCAGTCGAGATGTCCGAGCTATACTGCGCCGGATCAAAGCCGCAGCGCCGCAAGACACAGTAAGCAGTTGACTTGACCGCAATACGGATCAGATCGGTGTTGTCAGTGTATTCACTGGCTTTCTTATCTGCAAAGCACTGGGCGGACAGATACAGGTTAATAGGGAAATCAAAATCGGTCTGCATATTCTCGCCCAATGCGGCAGAGATACCGTCCAGAACTGTATCGTATGCATCGTTCCGCATCTGCCAGATATACGGCGGTGCGACAGACTGGTCACGCGGCGAAGTATCCGAAATATCGAACAGATACTTGATACGCGGCTGATTGCTGCTATTATCAACGATACCGATGCCGTTTGAGCCACGATTGACGCGGCGGTGCAGACGATCATTCCAAAGCGGCAGCTCGGCACAGGCTGTTGCATCCGGTCGCTGTGACCAGATCAATACCTGCGATTTGAAATCATACTTGTACAGTCGTGCTGCTGTGTCGAGAAAGCTCGTCCATTTCTCTGGGGATGCAGCAAATTCCGCAAGCGTCTGGTGATAAAGCTCATCAAGCTGCTGCGGTGTGAATTTTGGCATGGTGTTCACTCCTCATTTCAGAAAATAAAAAAAGTGTTCCAATGGAACACATATCAAACGGCGTCGCGCAGGGCAGCTTCTAAGCGGCGAATATGCCGCCAGATTGTCATGCGGTAGGTTTTTTCGTCATGCGCAATTTCGGCTACGGTTTTACCCTTGATGAAATATGCAATAAAGCAGCGGCGCTGTACAGCTGTCAGCTTGCCGCTGTGCAGCAGGCGCGCAGCTACACGAAAAGCAAAGCGAAGCTGTTCTTTTCGCAGCAGGCTTTCCAACGGCCCCGGTTCTGGAGATGGAACCAGAGCAGCCAGTCCGCTGAAATCTTTATCAGCTTTCCAGTATCCATGATAATTGTCCGAATGGTAATCATGGTACAGTAGTTCATCCGAAAGCTCTTTGATAATCCGAAAATCTTCAGCGCTATGCTCCGGATGAGCGCGCAGATATTCTGCCATTGTGATTTCCTTGGTCGTGCCATCTTCAAAGCAATAAATAATGCTGGTGCTATCCTTGTTGGCGTTCCATTCCTCTTTGCTTAACATATGTAAATTCGATACCTCCTACACAGCGGCAAGGGATTTTGGGTACAAAAAAAGAGCGTCGGAAAAACCGATGCTCTTAAAAATAGCGTCTTACTGTATGTAACTCTCGTAGGCTTTCGCCCAGTTTATATTGTAGCACAGATTGAGCGAACAAAACGAACAAATTGCTTTTTCTTCGCTTTTTCTCTCACAAACAGAGTATGATATAGAGAGTATAATTAAAAGAGTATAAATGGAAGAAGTCTAATTATTTTGCACCATTTTGCATAATGCCGTTTGTGCAGTGTGACCAATTTGCAAAGCGCCTTTTTTGTACCCACCCCATGAAAAAAGGTATATGGTGAGGAAAAACAAAAAATCTGGTCGAAAAACGACCGGAGATGCGAGAAACAGCCTATAAGAAAGCCGGAAATCCTGATTAAGAAAAGAAAAAGGCAAGGGCAATAGCCGTATCTCCGAATGTTGGAGTTACGGCTGATTATGCCTTTACCGGTTCGCTGGCGGATTGTTCAGATTGCTTTGCTTCCTCAGCTTTGCGGCGCTTTTTGATTTCTTCTTTTTGTTTAAGCCAGATTTCCTCCCACAGAGGGATTATATCGGACTGTTGCGGCTGTGCATCGTCTTTTGCCTGCTGCTGTACCAGGTAATCATACAACACAGTGCGGCAGTAAGCGACCGAATTTTGCGTGCTGCGCGCGAGAACATTCTCTTTTTCACTAAGGAAATGAGAAATATTGGGACGAGCAACACGCGCAACAACCGCTTGACGATCTTCCAGCGGAATATCGTTGTTTTTAATCTTGATGTCTTTCTCATATTTCAATTCAGCCAGCGCTTCGACTGCCATTTCCACATTTCCCTGCGCGTAATGGAGTTCCAGCGTGTCCGCATCAATCTGTTCACGAATATCTTTGATGCGCTCCTCATGCGACACAGGCGGCGCGTTCTTTGTTAAGCCGGAAGATTTACGGACGGCGTTCTTGCGGTGCTTACGCGGCGGCTGAGAGCCGTCTGCGCCGAACAGACGCTTGATCTTTGCACTGGCCTGCGCTATGTAGTCGCTGATCGTGCGCTCGCTGGATACCGAGCCGTCCGCATGATGGTTCACGAGGTACGGTGCTTCGCTATCCGGCTGGTCGAGCAATTCGTACTGATATTCAAAGCTGTTCTCCTCGCCGGTCGGGTAACGATGCTGTTTGAGCAGGCCAGCCAGCTTGAGCTGCCGCCAGATGGAGGAAAAGCGCTTAATGTGCTCCATGCAAAACGCCTGTACACCAGCCGGGTTAAGAGAAAAATCCGGGATATTGATAAGATGCGCGACCACGCCGAAAAGACCCTTAACAGCCAGCGGAATACGCTTGCTGCGCAGGATCAAGTTTGGAATTTGCGTGAAATCACGCTTGCTCTCGCCGGACAGAATGATACGGCAGTCACCGGTTACAAAGTCTGCACCGGCAATAAAAGCGTGCGGCGCAGCCGCAGACGGCTCCTGCATCAGCTCATAACGATGAATAAACGCACCGGAAGATGCGCGCGCAGTATAATGTTTGAGATAACCGGCGGTAAGCAGCTCACACCATGCCTTGTCCATGGCGTAGTTAGTGCCGCAGACCTTTGCCAGCTCGCGCTTAGTCAATGCCCAGTCCGGCATACCGACATAGCTGGAAATAACGAGATAAAGCCCCTTTGCCGTCAAAGACAGGGACTTATCTCGCAGTATGCAGTTGTAGCCGATGGTAAAGCCGGTGTTGGACATTAAGGGAAACCTCCTTGCTACCCTGCGTTAGCTGCAAGGTAGCGATTGAGTAAAATACGCGCATGATCGGCAGAAATACCGCCGCCGATATTGTTAGCAACCTGCTGCCAGGGCAGGCCATCTATGTAGCGCAAAGCTATGATTTGACGCACGAGGGGATCGTGAATTGTGTTGATATATGACCAGATTTGAATGTAAAGCGCTGCACTATCTAAGACGCGCTCTTTGATCTGCTGCTCCAGCACATCAATCATGGATACAAACTTGTCTGTGCGGTCGCTGCCGCGCAGCAAACCGATATGAGGTAAACCGCTGATGGACGATGTGCAGCCGGTAAGAAGTGCGTACAGCTCTTGCAGACGCTCTAAGTCGCGGGAGATTTCAGAGTTCAGCAGTGTAAGCTGTTCTAAATCGCTTTTCGTCACCGGCGTGCACCTCCTTTGTGTTCCGATAGAACACACATTTTAGATCATAACATCACGATCATCATCGACATAACCTGTCGGCATATCATTATAGACTGGGATAGACGGCTGCGGCTGCTGCGCGGGTTCAGCACTGTGAGGGAAGGTAATGCTGTGATTGATGCCCGGTTCCAGATTTACATTGACCGAACGAGCAACCGGGCGGAAGCCAGTCGGCGCAGTTACCTCAGTGATAATGTAATCACCTGCGGACAGACCGACAATAGATGCAATGCCGTCTGCATCGGTGCCGTTATGCAGGCTGACCGTTGCACCGTCCATCGTATACAGGTCGTAGACGGCGTTTGCAAGTACATTGCCCGTAAGGGTATCTACGGCCACAATCTGCAATCCACTGCGTTCCTGCTCGTTCTGCGGCGCGGCCTGCGGCACTGGTGTTTCCTCCGGCTCTGCGGTCTGCGGCGGCTGTTCCTGCTCACGCGCGATACGCTGCTTTTTGGTTTCGCCAAACTGCACATTGTCACACTGGATTTCATAGTCTACACGGGTCTTGCCAGTGTTCTTATCTGTCCACATATGCGAGGTGAGCTGACCGATCACGATAGCCAGCGTACCTTTCTGAAACCACTGTGACACAAACTCTGCTTGCGCGCCATAAGTCACGCAGGGGATAAAGTCGGTAACATCTGCGCTGGAACGGCGGCTGACAGCAATGCGAAAGGTTGTGACCGGCTTATTGCTGCGCGTGTAGCGCATTTCTGGTTCGCCGGTTAAGCGGCCCATGAATACGCAGTTGTTGATAGAAATACTGCTCATTTCGTCCTCCTTATCTGATGAAAAGCCAGAAAATTCGTAAAAATACCATGATTAAAAGAAAAAACGGTGGGAAAAGCTGCACTAAGCGTTTCGGCAGCGGCATATCGTCGTGCGCGATCAACCAGAGCGCATAGCTTGCCATTAAAACAGTGATGAGGGACGCGAGGATCATGTAAAACAGTTTCATTGATTTACCATCATTTCACGATATAGGTGATCAGACTGATCTTTCATATTTTGTAGTTCATCTCTGCTTTGCTGGAGTTTGTGTCCATCTACGTAACTCACACTATTCACAATAAAATGTGTGTGCAAATATTCCGTATCAGTGTGTGTAGCAATCAGCACCTCAAAGTCCGCCCATTCGGGAAGTGCTTCGGCCAGTTGATACGCAATCTGATGAGCCTGTTCAGGCGAAATGTTTTCGTCTTTGGCGAAACTTTGAATGAAATGTTTATACGTTCGCCCACCATTTTTCCCCCATAGACGTTTTGTTACTTCCATTTCATCTTTAACCGTAAACGGTGTACAATTCCAACCGCTCAACAAATTTTCACTGGTTTTTCGTTTGTCCATTACACGGGTAAGTACGGTTCTAATGGGTGATTTACCGGATATTGCTTTGATAATAGGCAATGTTATTCACCTCGATCATTGTTGAGGAAACAGATTAGATGCGGCTGGCGATGCAGCATGATACACGCGGGATCGTAATCTGTAATACAGCGGAACGCAAAGCGTATATCGCGCTCTTGTCCATATGAGAAACGCAATATGACCAGATCGCCATTATCCTCGTGGTACGCGATTACAGCGAGATCTTCCGGTGCAAGGCAGGTGCGAGGGATTTTACGCATCGTTCACACCTCCGTTCGCTTTGCGGCAAGAAGCAAGCTGCTCGATCAGCTCCGACCGGCGCGCAGATGCGATACTGTGCTTGATGCAGTCCGGTGTAGCACTGGACTGCTTTTCAAGATCGGACGATGTTGCAGGCACGCTGTAAATGATAGATAACTCAGTCATCAGGGTTATCCTCCTTGTGCAGCAGCATAATATTGCGGATAATAACAGCGATATGTGCGGTTGGATTTCGCAAATAGCGTGAATGATATGCTTCACTCTTGATAAAATCCCGCGCCAGCGCTGCTTTAAGCTGCTCAATATCATTAGCGTTTTGCAGCTTGACCGGTAGCTCTACGCAGCAGTCCAGTTCGGACGGCGTGCCGCCATCAGGAATACAAAGATAATTTAAGTGATAAGTATAAGTCATAGCAATATTACTTGATAATCTTCATCATGTTGTAGCAGTACAAAGTGGCTTTGGCATCTGCAAGGCTGTTGTGTGCTGCACCCTCCCACTGGTAATCAAAATGTTTTGTACAGGTAGAGAGCGAAGCGCGTCTGCGAGTACCGCCGTTGGCGTTGAGGTAGTCCACAAACATCTGCATGACATCAATTACGGTTAGATGCTCGGTCGGTATGCCAATGCGGTCAAGAAAACCGAGGTCGAACGATGTATTATAACCGATGCAGACAGACATCTCGGAGAAAATCTCTACAAGCTGCGGTAACAACTCGTGTGGATACGGCGCGCCTGCGACCATTTCCGGCGTAATACCATTGACTTTCTGCGCTTCTGGCCACTCCGTATGAAAGTACGGGCGCACCAGACTGTCGAACAGAACGGTTCCGGCATCGTCGATCACGCTGATTTGCAGCAGTTCATCGCTGTCGGTTAAACCGGTCGTTTCGGTGTCGATTACGATGGCCTGCGCTTCGGGTACTGCGGCCTGCGGCATTGCGGCGGCAAGCAGCGAGAGCACCTTTTTTATACCGCGCTGCTGGGCGCTGTCGCTGATCCGCTTCTCGCGTGCAATGAGGCGTTCTTCTTTTTCGCGCAGACGAGCAACGCGAGAGGCTTCGGCTTTCTTGCGGAGCGGCTCCAATACCTCATCCAATTCGGTCTGTGTCCCGTTGTGTACCTCATCGACAGTGTAAAAGATTGCGCTGTTGATCTGGCAGGAATTGACCCACATTTCGATTCCTACTGCATCAGCATTGAGAGCCTTGCCAAGTTGCGCCCACTGAAGTTTCGTGTGGTACATACTTGAAGGGAAATCGGTTCGTACTTCCATAGGTTGTTGTCCTCCTCATAGTATTATAGTCTTGCACATGGTCATACGCCGGGCTTGGAAAACGCAGTCAACAAGGGGATAGATCGTTTCCTGCGCTCCCGGCGCATGACCACGAGCAAGGCTCGTGGTTTAATATAAATTGTTCAGTGCGTTGAGGTCAGCGGTAAGCTGCGCGGTGCTGGTGCCGAGCAGTTTTGCAAGGCGTGGCAGCTTGTTATCCGGCAGACAGGTAAGCTGCTGGACAAGTCGTGCTGCATCACCAGGCAGCGTGTTCGATGGGAACACATTGTCCGTCTGCGGCGTTGCCGGTGTGCTCTCCGACTGCGGAGCAGATACTTCCGGTTGTGCGGTGGTGTCAGGCGTGTTCGACTGGAACACATCATCGCCGGTCGGCAATTTACCGGTTTGCACAAAGCAGGTAAATGTAGCCTGCTGTTGTTCTGTATTCAGCTTACTCAGCTCATAGGCAGTGGAAATCGGCAGATTGTCAGCCTTAATTTCTTCCATTAAAGAGGGAATGAGGTTGTTCAGTATACTGTCATACTTGGCTACGCGGCTGGAACTGATGTTAAGACTGCGTGCGACCAGATCGCGTACACGACCGTTCAGGCCTCGCTCTGCCTTAGCCTGTCGTTGCAAGTCGCGCATACGGCGGACTTCTTCGAGCTTGTCCCATGCGGTTTTCACGCGCTGGGAGTTGGCGGCGATGAGCAACATCGGTTCGCGCACGGCGCGGTCGGCGTCCTCGATCTGTTCTACGGAGCAAGGCAGAAACTCGTACTCTGTCTTGCCCTCGTCCAACAGCATACCGACCGCTCTGTGGCGGCGGTGGCCGGACAGGATTTTATATTTGCCATCTTCCAACGGAGTAACGACGAGGTTGTTCAGCACGCGGCCTGCAAGCTCGATAGCGGTTTTCAGTTCCTCGATCTCCTGCATTGAGTAAAAATTATCCTCGCTGGGGACGAGCTTGGAGTAGCTGATACGCTCAATGGTATGTTCTTTAACAGGTGCAGCTGCCATAGAGGTATCCTTGTTCAGCATATCGGTAATAGAAAATCCCATATCACTCAACCTCTTTTCTCTGCGGACAGAAACTCGCTGACGAAATCGAGGTAATCACGCGCGGCGGCGCTGGTCTTGCTGTATTCGATAATCGGCTTGCACTCAAAGCTGCTGCCAACTACCTTGCCGCTGTACCGGATATGCGTCTTGTAGACGGGACAATCCAGATTTTCACGCAACCAGTCCTCGCCGGTCTGCTCTCCGGCCTGACGCTGGAAGCAGGTGATAAGGCAACCGGCAAGCCGCAGTCCCGGATTAAGTTCCTCGCGGGTGATCTCAATCTGGTTCTTCAGCTCGATCAGGCCGTCAAAGGCGTAGCTGTCAATCTTGACCGGAATAACAGCTTCATCAGATGCAACAAGAGCATTTACCGTCGAAATGTTGATGTCCGGCGCGTTGTCGATTAGACAGTAGTCGTACAGGTCTGCAACCTTGCGGAGTGCAGTGCGCAGGCGTGTCTGCTGCGGACGAGAGCTGTCCATCATCACCTGCATATTTGCGGTGAGCAATGTCATATTCGCCGGAATAACATCAATGCGGTCGTACTTGGTGTGCTGAATAACCTCTGCCAAATCGGCATCGCGGTCAAGCATCAGATCGGCAATGCTCTGGCGGTCATAGCTGTGTACGCCAAAGGTCTTGGAGCAGTTTCCCTGCTTGTCGTTATCTACGACCAGTACACGCGCATTATACTGCTGCGACAGCGCATAGGCCATGCTGACGGTGGTCAGTGTCTTAGCAACGCCGCCTTTGAGGTTGATGATAGATACGGTTTTCATAAAATTATCCCCTTTGTAGTCGTGTGTTCCATTGGAACACATGGTTTCAGCAGTTTCCACGCTGCTGTTCCTGATTAAAAGAAAAATTAGTTTAGTGTGTTTCGACCAAACGACGGTCGAGCAGTTCGTCAAAGGTGACGGGAATTTCTTTGCGGTATGGGATACCGTTCGGTACGCTCATTTCAAGGCAACAAAACGGCTGACCCTTGAAGATGCTTAAATGTATAGACACGCCATTAGGCCATTTCATCCAGAGAATATCATACTCTCTGGAGAAAAAGGTCTGGTTAAAGGGCGGAAGCGAACAAATTCGCTGCTCTTTGAGTTTTTCGGCTACCAATTCGTAAAAAGCCAGATTCCGGGCACGAATGGATAAGCTATCGGAAAGTTGATAAGGCATCAATCGTCCTCCTGTCAGTCTGCGTGTTCCATTGGAACACATTCAGTTTTGCACGATGAAATTTCTTTCGCTATGCCGCGTTCAGTCAGCTCGGCTATTGTAAATCTAAATACCCTGCGATTACGCTGATGCTTGGTATCGTCAGACGGAGCGTAATCGTACTGCGTGACGGTCAGCAGCGGTGTGCCGGGAATGAGGGTCGTAAAGTAAACCTCGTGATACGGCCAGCGGAGCCAATAAGACGTCCTGATATGCTCAAACAGAACATCGCTCATCTTGGGCAGCTCGCACCACGGCAGGTTTGCGATCTTTTCTGCGGCCAGCTTGTACAGGCTGCGCTTTGTAGCGTGTAAACGATACGGCATAAGTTTCTCTCCTTAATCGGCCTGCTCAGCGATGGCTTGCAACTTGCTTACGCACTTAGCTGCGCAACTGGGGCAAATACGATACTCCTTAATGTGCTTCTCGGTAGGCTCACCGCAGAAAATGCAAGATGGCTCATATTTTGTGATAATGACTTTCTGCCCCTCAGTGTAAATCTGCATTTTTGTGCCGGTTTCCCAGCCGAAAGTGTCGCGCAGCTCTTTAGGAAAAACAATACGTCCCAGTGCATCAAGTTTACGGATGATACCAGTATCAGTCATGGCGCGGCTCCTTACCTAATACAACGGGCGGCACGATGCGCACTGGAGGACGCCCTGCCTTTACCATCTTTGCAATTGCGGATGCACGATCAGGGTCATAAACCTTGCGTCCACCGATGTAAATGTCACCGGTGTAGCCGCGCTCCAACTCACTCTTTACTGTGTGAGCATTAACACCGATGTCCGCTGCGATGTTCGCTACCTTATATCCGGAAATCCACATCTCGTAAATACGCTGACGCATTGCATCGGTAATTGCTCTTTTTACTTCGGACATTTTTGCACCTCCATTCGGATTTTTTGTAATAAAAAAACTTACCTCGAGGACTACTCCTTTGCGGTAAGTTAATTATTGCATTTTAGGTGAAAAATATAACCAAAAATGAAGGATTGCCAAAAGCCTCCTGCAAAATGAGAAAAAGGCAGGTTACCCTGCCTTTGCTCAGATATTCTGATAGAACAGTCCGTCCCTCGTGCAGTACCACAGCAGCATGCCGTGTCGAATATAGGGCAGACGCACGTCTAATCCCCATTCCGGGTACTGCTTTTTGACGATCATCGTGTCTCCGCTGAGAAATGCAACGAACGAGATATAGTGCTCGCGGTGCATTTCATGCGGTGCGGTGATATACCATTCTCCGTCGCTGTGCTCAATTTGCAGTGCATTTTCCTCGTCCGGTTTGTGCATAACGAGGTTGGTCAATTTTGCACCGCAGCAGGTCACATCTGCGTCATCGGTCGAGAACAGCAGATTGCCGCAGGTCGGACAGCGGTAAAACCGCATTTTCTTCATATTGCCGTTAGTCATATCGTTTTCCTCCAGATCGCCTCTCAGCAGGGCTTCGGTGTCCACGCCGAGAGCCTGTGATAACAACGGGAGGAGCGAGATGTCGGGAGCACCGCCGCCGCGCCCCCATTTGGATACCGCCTTGTCGCTGACGCCAAGCTGTTCAGCCAGCGCAAGCTGTGTCAGTCCCAGTTTTGTCCGCATTGTACGGATTAGTCTGCCGGTTTTTACCTGATCCATTCGGATCACCTCCCTTGCGTTCTATTATACGGAAAACGGAGGAGAATACAATGAACGCTCCGTAGAGTTGCGGAAAATTGAGAATGGAAACATAAAAATCCCGCGTGAAATTCAACGCGGGATTTGCTGTCTTATCGGAAGACAGACTGCGGAAACGCTTCCGGGTCGGCTGCCTTTGCGGCGGCATCGTCGATGCGGACCTCTCCGCTGCGGACGAGTTCACCGAGCGAATCGTCCATCAGCATCATACCCTGATTGCGGCCGGTCTGCATGGTGCTGATGAGCTGATACGACTTGTTCTGGCGGATCAGGTTGCGCACGGCAGGGGTGCCGGTCAGAATCTCAAATGCGGCTACGCGGCCGCCCATGGTGCGCGGTATGAGCGTCTGGCAGACAATGCACTCAAGCACCTCGGCAAGCTGAATGCGAATCTGCTCCTGCTGCTCTGGTGGGAATACATCTACGATACGGTCGATCGTACCGGCAGCTCCCTTGGTGTGCAGTGTGCCGAATACAAGGTGACCGGTCTCAGCAGCCGTGATAGCGGTCGAAATGGTCTCCAGATCGCGCATCTCACCGACGAGAATAACGTCTGGGTCCTGCCGCAGAGCTGCTCGCAGGCCACTTGCGAAGCTGTCCGTATCCGCACCGATTTCACGCTGGTTGATCATTGAGCGAATGCGCGGGTGTACATACTCGATCGGGTTTTCCAGCGTGATGATATGGCGTGCCGCGGTGCGGTTGACGTGGTCGATCAGTGCCGCCAGTGTGGAACTTTTGCCGGAGCCGGTCGGTCCGGTCACGATAACCAGTCCGCGCGGCTTTTCGGCCTGCTGTATAATGATATCCGGCAGGCGAAGCTGCTCCGCAGTCGGGATTTCCATCGGCAGCAGACGCAGCGCCAGCGCCGTGTGGTGTTGCTGGCGAAACAGATTGCAGCGCATGCGCACGGAATCGGCAAACGTCACTGCAAAGTCGGACTCGCCGATGGTTTTCAGCTCGTGCAGCTGATGCTCATCCGCAAGCTGCTGCGCCGCATCCTGCACATCCTGCTCGGTCAGAGGTACGTCACCGTGGGTACGCAGCTCACCGTCGATACGCAGCATCGGCGGGAGACCAACGGTTAAATGCACATCGGAGGTGTTTTTCTCCTTGGCGTAAAAAATCAGAGTTTGTAAATCGTACAAGGCGTGTCTCTCTCCTTGGTGTCCCAAAGCAGGGGACAGAGTTTATATGGGTATTGTACCGCAAATTGCCTGCCGCTGCAAGTAAGGATAAATGAAAACGGCTTCGGAAAACCGAAGCCGTTGAGACCGTCGAAAAACTTTGTTTTTTCGACAATCTGCGAGAATGCTTATGCGTTCTTCTTTTGTTTTCGCGTGTTATTTCGGCGGGTCGTTTCCTTTATTTGAACTGCAGTGCGCTATGACTTCGTTCAGATAGACCGACATGCCCGCACATAGGACACCCTGCACAACACCTTCAAACAGAGCGGCTGCCCAGTTGCCGTAGCTGGCATAGCGCGATACGACCGACAGACAGGCCAGTCCAATCCCGCAGAACGTGAGTGCCAGAGGGATAAATTGATTGGGAAACCGCTGTATTGCCTTGAGTCCGCGTCCGATGCAGTATAAAACCGCCACCAGAACCGCGAAATCCGCCTTGATATACTGCGTCAGTTCTTCCATGGGTTCACCTCCCCTTAACAGCCTATGCGGAAAGAGAACGATGTTTGCCAAGGCATATCGCAGGGCGGCATGACCTCATGCCGCCGTTCACAACGATCTGCACGTACTTACAGGCGGCGGGCCGGGGGCAGCCCACCCTGCATGATACGTTTATCGCTATCTACTTCTCACTCTCTGCAAGCTGGACTTGCAGATTTTAGTCTGCTGCTGTATAATACAATAGATTAGGAATGTTTACCGCCAAATAAAAGGCTGGAAAATATGGGAGATACGAAGATGAATACTGCTTCTATTCTGGGCGTGCAATTTCACGCCGTTACCAAGCAGCAGGCTGTTGAGCTTGCAATGAGCAAGATCCGTTCCCGGCAGAAGGGCTACGTTGTTACCCCGAATCCGGAGATTGTCGATCTCTGCCGCCATGACGAAAAATTCATGGGCGTTGTCAACCATGCGACGCTTGTCCTGCCGGACGGCATCGGCATCATCTATGCTGCGAAGATCCTCGGTGAAAAGCTGCAGGGCAAGGTAGCCGGCATTGAATTTGCCGAGAGCCTTGTTGCCGCGATGGCCAAGGAGAACATGCGCCTGTATCTGCTGGGTGCGAAGCCCGGTGTTGCCGAAAAAGCAGGTGCGAACCTGTGTGCAAAGTATCCAGGACTGGTGCTGGCCGGCACGCATGACGGCTATTTCTCCGACCCGCAGGAGGTTGTTGACAGCATCAACGCCGCAGGCGGTGCGGATGTTGTGTTCGTCTGTCTGGGTGCGCCCAAGCAGGAGAAATTTATCGCGGACAACATGGACGATATCCACAGCACACTGTTCTGCGGTCTCGGCGGCTCGTTGGATGTGTTTGCAGGCGTTGCCAAGCGCGCGCCGGATATTTTCATCAAGCTGGGTCTGGAGTGGTTTTACCGCCTGCTCAAGCAGCCCAGCCGTATCGGCCGTATGATGAAGCTGCCGAAATTTCTGCTCATCGTTATCAAGGAACGGCTGTTTGGCAGAAAGGGGAAGTGACAAGAATGAAAGTAAAACTGCTTGCTTACACGCCGGACCCGGAAAAGTTGGTCGCGGCTGCAGCAAAGAACTGCTATTCCTCCACGGACGTTGACAGCGTGCTGGATGGTCTGACCGAGGAAAAGACCGAGAGCTTTGTCAACATGCTTTCCGAGATCGGCCACGAAAGCCCGATCGAGCATGTGTCGTTCACCTTTGCAATCGAGGGTGTATCACGTTCTCTGCTGGCACAGATCACGCGCCACCGCATTGCATCGTTCTCGGTACAGAGCCAGCGCTATGTGCGTGAGAAGGGCTTCGAGTATGTTGTTCCGCCGGAGATTGATAAAATTCCGGCTGCCCGGGCAAAATTCATTCAGGCGATGGAGGACGACCAGCGCACCTACGAGGAACTGACGGCCGCGCTGATGGAAGGCTATCTCAAGGATCTGCTCGAGCAGGGCGTTCCGGAGAAGACCGCCCGCAGCAAGGCTGAAAAGCACGCCATTGAGGACGCACGCTACGTTCTGCCGAACGCCTGCGCGACTCGCATTGTCATGACGGCGAACGCCCGCAGCCTCAAGAACTTTTTCCGCCTGCGCTGCTGCAATCGCGCCCAGTGGGAGATCCGTGCGCTTGCCGAGGAGATGTACAGGCAGGTATACGCTGTTGCGCCGACGCTGTTCGGTCACTGCGGACCGGCCTGCGTGGACGGTGTCTGCACAGAGGGCAAAATGTCCTGCGGCAAGGCCGCAGAAGTGCGCGCGCACTATCAGGCGCTGCGCGAGGGCAAGTAACCCCCAAATCAATCTTGAGAAAGGTATTATATGTTACCGTTTAGAGAAATTACTTTAGAAGATAAACCAATGGTCGAGCACTGCGGCTCGCATTACAACTATCATCTGTGCGAGCGCTGCTTTGTCGATCTTTTCATGTGGCGCGGCCACTACAACACGCAGATCTGCTTCAAAGACGGCTTTATGCTGGTGAAAATGTCTCCGTTGGACGGCGGACACGACTGCTATCTTGCGCCTGTCGGTCAGGGCGACCTCGGCGCTGCGCTGGATGCGCTCGAGCAGGATGCCGCTGAAC
This sequence comes from Butyricicoccus sp. AM32-19, assembly GCF_003480365.1. Taxonomy (NCBI): domain Bacteria; kingdom Bacillati; phylum Bacillota; class Clostridia; order Eubacteriales; family Butyricicoccaceae; genus Butyricicoccus; species Butyricicoccus sp. AM32-19. Next base: position 126,301 of record NZ_QUIX01000005.1, read on the forward strand.
GCGGTCTTCCGTTCGTCATTGTCTCGGTCGCTGAGCCGATGATCGAGCGTATCGAAGCCGTTCGTCCGGGCAAGTTCACGTTCGCGCATGACAGCGAGGACGGTGACGATTATATCTACCTCGCGGAAAAGCTGCGCACGCTGTCCGGCAAAAAGCTGCAGAGCAAGCGCAACCTCGTTAACCGCTTCAAGACCGCCTATGAGGGGCGGTGGAGCTACGAGGACATGACCCGGGAAAACAGCAAGGATGCGTTCGCCTTCCATGTGCACTGGTGCAACCTGAACGGCTGTGCACGCGAGCGCGACTTTGAGGGCGAGACCTGCGCAATCGTGCAGGCACTCCACAACTTTGACTACTTGAATTTGCGCGGCGGACTGCTCCGCTTGGACGGCGAGGTTATCGCGTTCACATTCGGCTGCAAGGCTACGCCGGATATGTTCGTGGTACAGATTGAAAAGGCCGACCACACGATTCAGGGCGCGTACCAGATGATCAACCAGCAGTTCGTACAGCGCAACTGCAATGATGTGGAATACGTCAACCGCGAGGAGGATCTGGGACTCGAGGGTCTGCGCAAGGCGAAGAAGTCCTATTATCCGGTGATGCGCGGCGTGAAATATGTGGCAACACCGAAAGGTTGATTGAAATGATGCGATTTGCCGAAAAAGGAGATTTTCCTGCCGTTCGCACCCTCTGGGAAACCTGTTTTCCGGATGAGGGCGGCTTCAATGACTACTTCTTCGCGCACTTCTATAAAGAGAAATATACGCTGCTGTATCTCGAGGGTGAAACGCTCGTGGCGATGGTGCAGATGCTCCCGTACCGCATGACGGTGGGCGGCGTATCCCGCGAGGTGACGTATATCTACGGCGCGTGTACCGACCCGGCGCACCGCCGCAAGGGTTATATGGCGCGGCTGCTCGAGCGCTCGTTCGAGTTGGACAGGCAAGGGGGACGCATTGCGTCCGTGCTCATTCCGGCAGAAAAGTGGCTGTTTGATTTTTACAAACCGTTCGGCTACGAGCCGTTCTTCCATATTTCCCGCCGGGAGATTATCCGCACGGCAGGGGAGCGCGAAGCGCCTCGGCGGCTGACCTCGGCGGATGTGCCTGCACTGGCGGCGCTGTATGACAAACTGGTGCCGAAATGCCGCATCGAGCGGGACAAGGCGTACTGGAACGCGCAGCTTGCGCTGTTCGACACGCTCGGCGCGGGCGTGTATGGCTGGTTCAAGGACGGAACGCTCACCGGCTATGCGTTCTGCTGGGAGGACAATGCGCAGGAGCTGCTCGGTGCAGATGACGCGCAGCTGCAGGGTCTGCTGGACGTGCTGCGGCGCGATATGCTCGCCGTGACGGAGATCGGCGCGGAAACTGCACTCGGCGTATGCAAATGGCATGAGAAAGCGGATGAAACCGCTGGATATATGAATTTAATGCTCAACTGAAAGGTGTGACAAACATGGTATATGTATTACTGGCAGAGGGCTTCGAGGAAGTCGAGGCGTTGACTCCGGTCGATCTTCTGCGCCGCGCAGGCGTGGAGACCAGGCTGGTCGGTGTGACCGGTGCAACCGTGTGCGGTGCACGCGGCATCAATGTCGTAACCGACCTGTCCATGGACGAGGTTGACCTTGCAAAGGCCGATATGCTCGTTCTGCCGGGCGGCATGCCGGGCACGACCAATCTGTACGCGGACAAGCGCGTCACCGATGCGGTTCGCACGATGGCAGATGCAGGCAAGTACGTTGCGGCAATCTGCGCGGCTCCGTCCATCATTCTGGGCGGCATGGGTCTGCTCGAGGGCAAGAAAGCCACTTGCTATCCGGGCATGGAGGACGGCATGAAGGGTTCGACCCCGGAAAAGAAAAACGCAGTCACCGATGGCAGGATCATCACCGGCTGCGGCGTCGGCGGCGCACTGGATTTCGCGTGCGAGCTGATTACCGCGCTGTGCGGCAAGGCCAAGGCGGACGAGATCGCAGAGTCGGTCGTACATCATGTGTACGGATAAGAAAACGCTGCGGGGGCGATATCTTGCGGAACGGGCAAGCCTGTCCGCTGAGGAAAAGCAGGCGATTGATCGCGGTATTGCACAGAACATTCTGCAAAGTGGGTTCTATCAGCAGGCAGACTGCATTTTCTGCTATGTTTCGACTGCTGAGGAGATTGATACCCGTACGGTGCTCGAAAACGCGCTTGCGTCCGGCAGGACGGTCTGCGTGCCGCTGTGCGGCAAGGGAGGCAGCATGACCGCGCGGAAAATCACCGCGCTCTCCGAGCTGCAGACCGGTCACTACGGTATCCTGGAGCCGTCCGACACGGCGCCTGAGATTGCACCGGAGAACATCGACCTGATTCTTGCGCCTGCGCTCTCGTGCGACAGAAAAGGGTACCGTCTCGGCTACGGCGGCGGCTACTATGATCGGTTCCTCAGCCGGACAAACGCGGTCTGTGCGGCGCTGTGTGCATCGCAGCGCATGAGCGCAGCCCTGCCGCACGAGGCGTTCGACCGCTGCTGTCATTACATTATCACCGAAAGAGAGGTGCTGCGCACCGATGAATCAAGATAAACGCACACTGCTGCCGGGTCTCAGCCTGTTTGTGTGCTTCTGCCTGCTGACAGGCATGGAAAAGCTGATCACGCACTTCAATCTGCCGCCGTCGCTGATGGCGCTCGGTGAGATCGTGTGCTTCGGTTTGGCGCTTGCAATGGCGCTGCCCGGTATGGATCGGGAGCGCTTTAAGCAGCGTCTTGCATTCAAAATGCCGCGTAAGGGCGGCTGGCTGCTCATTTTGTTTATGGGCGCGGCGACCGCATTTGCCGCCCTCAGCCTGAACATGCTGGAATATCGTCTGCTGGCGCATACCGGTCTCCGGCTGACGATTGCATCCCTGCCGATGCCGCTCGGCGGTATGTCGTTTGCATGGCGGCTGCTGATCGGCGTTGTGATAGCAGCTCTGGTCGAGGAGCTCTATTTACGAGGTGCACTGTTCAGCGTGTACGGTGAAGAAGTCGGTACCTCGGCGTGCCTGCTGTTCGGCGGCATCGTGTTCGCACTGCTGCACGGCAGTCCGCTTGATCTGGCGGCAGGCTTCTGCGCCGGACTGGCGTTTACCTATCTGACCTATGTGTTTGATACCGTATGGGCGGCGGTACTTTCCCATGCTGCGGCGGCATTTGTCACCGTGGTGATGCAGTGGATAGCAGATACCTATGCACCGTTCGGCATTTGGAACATCCTGCTGCCGCTGACTGTGCTCTTTTTCCTGCTGTTCGCGTTCTTAACGCTGGACACACTGGGAAAAATGCTGGCGCGCGGTTCCATTCCGCACTTTGAGGTCAGCGCCGGCTGGTACGACCTGTGGCTGCTGGTGAAAGAGCCCGGATTTATTGTGTTCGTGCTGGCATTTGCCGGTAAAATCATTCTGAATTACTGGATCGGCTGAGGCCGACCCGCAGAGAGGTGAATTATGGATAATCATTTTAACAACGATGAAACGCGGCGCGTACCGCTGCCGGGTTCGGAATCGCCGGTGCCTGAGCAGTTCACGCCGGAGCATTTCGATGACGATCGGGAGCCGGAGCAGCCGCAGAAGCAGCCCAAACGCCGCCGCAGCCGCCGCCAGATGAACGCAGGCTGTGCAGGCTCGATGGTGTACATGATCGCAGTAGTCGGCGTTTCGCTGGTGCTGTCGATTGCCGCGCTGTTCATGGCAAACGACATTTTTGCCTTTGTCAAGGCGGATGCGGTCAAGGAAATCACGGTTTCGGAGAACACCTCGGTATCCTCGCTCGCCAAGGAGCTGGACGACCAGGGCGTTATCAATTATCATTCGGTGTTCAAGCTGTATCTGACGCTCAAGCACCAGACCGATACCTCGGTTCTGGCAGGCGCCTATCAGCTGAACCCGTCGATGGACTACGGTCAGATCGTAGATGCGCTGGCCAACACCGCAAGCACGGAGACCGTGCAGATTACCATTCCGGAGGGTTATTCCATCTCGCAGATCCGTCAGGTGCTGCTGGACAACCATATCTGCACCGAGGATGCGCTGGATGAGGTGCTGAATGACTATTCCTTCAAGCACGATTTCCTTGAGGATGAAAAACCGGCCGCGGAAGGCTGGCTGGAAGGCTATCTGTTCCCGGATACCTATGAGGTATACAAGGGCAACGCTGCGGTTGTCGATACCATCAACAAGATGCTCAACAACTTCGGCAACAAGTATGACGCGGACATCAAGTCCGGCGCGGAGAACCTCGGCCGTTCGATGCACGATATTGTCACGATCGCCTCTCTTGTCGAGCGTGAGGCACAGCGCGACGATGAGCGCGCACGCATTGCGGGCGTTATCTACAACCGTCTGAACAATTCCTCCGAGTTCCCGTATCTGCAGGTGGATGCATCCGTTCTGTATGGTCTGGGACGCACCGGCGGCAAGCTGAGCGACGAGGATCTCAAATCGGATTCCGAGTACAACCTGTACAACCACGAGGGTCTGCCGCCCGGACCGATCTGCAACCCGGGTTATGCTTCGCTGTACGCAGCAAGCCATCCGGAGGACAACAATTACTACTATTACGTTGCTATGCCGGACGGCTCGCACCTGTTTGCAAGCAGCTATGAGGAGCACGAGCGCAACATCGAGGCTTCTAATCAGGCACAGGCGCAGGCTGCAAACGCTTCGGCAGATACGACGACAACGGAGGCAAACGGTGAATAACACACCTGAATTACTGTCGCCCGCAGGCGATCTGGACAAAATGCGGTTTGGCATTGCCTACGGCGCGGATGCGGTCTATATGGCCGGAACGCGCTTCGGCATGCGTGCCGCTGCAACCAACTTTGACGATAACGCGCTGCGCGAGGGTATTGCCTACGCGCACGCGCACGGCGTCAAGTGCTACATTACAGTCAATATTATGCCGTCCAACCGCGACCTTCCGGCACTTCCGGCCTATCTGGAGCTGCTGCAGGACGCAGGCGCGGACGCACTCATCATCGCGGACGTAGGCGTGCTGCGCATGGCGCGCAGATACGCGCCCAAGGTTCCGGTGCACATCTCGACCCAGACCAGTATCCTTAACCACGAGGCGGCAAACTACTGGGCGGATGAAGGCGCCGAGCGTATCGTGCTCGCGCGCGAGCTTTCCCTTGAGGAGATCGCCGAAATCCGTGCAAAAACCCCGAAGGAACTCGAGATTGAGGCCTTCGTTCATGGTGCTATGTGCATTTCGTACTCCGGCCGCTGCCTGATCTCGCAGTACATGACCGGCCGTGACGCCAACCATGGTGCATGCGCACAGCCGTGCCGCTGGAATTACTCTCTGATGGAGGAGAAGCGTCCGGGGCAGTTCTTCCCGGTCGAGGAGGACGGACGCGGCACCTACCTGTATAACTCCAAGGATATGTGCATGATCGAGCACGTTCCGGAGTTGATCGAGGCCGGTATTACCTCGTTCAAGATTGAGGGCCGCAACAAAACTGCGTACTATGCAGCCTGTGTCACCGGTGCATACCGTGCCGCGATCGACACCTATAAAAAGGACCCGGAAAACTTTGTTCTGCCGCAGTTCTGCCGCGATGAGGTCAATAAGGTCAGCCACCGCGAGTATTACACCGGCTTCTACTTCGGCAATCAGGAAAACGGACAGCATTACGGCGACAGCCAGTATATCCGCGAGTACGAGGTTGTCGGCATGCCGGTCGAGTGTGACGACAGCGGCAAAGCCGTGTTCGCACTCAAGAACCGCTTTTTCGATGGGGAAGAGCTGGAGCTGATTCAGCCGGGTCAGGCGCCGTATGTGTTCCGCGCAGAGAACGTCACTGATGACGAGGGCACGAAGCGTGAGCTGTTCAACGTGCCGCAGATGCGCGTAAACTTTGCGTTCCCGTTCAAGGTGAGCGAGTGGGCCATTTTGCGGAAGGTCAAGGAACGGCCGGAGTAAACAATCAATGAGGAGTTAGGAGGCAGGAGTTTCCTGCGTGCCGGCTTACCGTAGGGGGCGCACATTGTGCGCCCTTTTGCGGTGCCCCCTTGCAAATCGCTTGAACAGGCGAACACGGTTCGCCTCTACGGCATGGTTTCTCCTGCCTCTTATCTCCTGCCTTTTTATGAATGGTTGCAACGTATGATAAATTGTGGTATCATTACAATTAAGTATGGAAACCTTTCGGGGTGAATTGAACCGAAAAATTCTAAGCAAGGGAAGTATATACATGAGCGATAACCAGAAGAAAACGATTTTCTCCGGCGTGCAGCCGTCCGGCAAGCTGACGCTGGGTAACTATTTGGGTGCTATCCGCAATTTCCCAATCCTGCAGGAGCAGTACAACTGCATTTACTGCGTGGTCGATCAGCACGCCATCACGGTCCGGCAGGAGCCTGCGGCGCTCCGCCGTGCAACGCTTGAACTGATCGCGCAGTACATTGCCTGCGGTCTGGACCCGGAAAAGAGCATTCTGTTCATCCAGAGCCATGTGCCCGCGCATGCGGAGCTGGCGTGGGTGCTCAACTGCTTCACCATGTTCGGCGAGGCTTCCCGCATGACCCAGTTCAAGGACAAATCCGCCAAGCATGCGGACAACATCAATGTCGGTCTGTTCACCTATCCGGTTCTGATGGCGGCAGACATTCTGCTGTACCAGACCGATCTTGTTCCGGTTGGCGTGGATCAGAGCCAGCACATCGAGATCTGCCGCGACATTGCAAACCGCTTCAACAATCTGCATCCGAACACCTTTACCATTCCGGAGGGCTACTACCCGAAGGTTGGCGAGGGTGCCAAGATTACCAGCCTGGTTGACCCGAACAGCAAAATGAGCAAGTCCGACCCGAATCCGAACGGCTACATCCTGCTGATGGACAAGCCGGAGGATATTATGCGCAAGTTCAAGCGTGCGGTTACCGACTCGGATTCCCGCATTATCTTTGACCCGCAGAACAAGCCGGGTGTTTCCAACCTGCTGCAGATTTACGCACTGGCGACCGGCAAGACCATCGAACAGGCGGCAGCCGAGTTTGACGGCAAGGGCTACGGTGAGTTCAAGCCCGCAGTCGGCGAGGCCGTTGTCGAGCTGCTGCGTCCGATTCGTGAAAAGACCACCGATCTGCTGAACAACAAGGATTATCTGGAGCAGGTCTACAAGGAGGGCGCACAGAAGGCCTCTTATCTGGCGCGCAAAACGCTGGATAAGGTTTATCGAAAGGTAGGCTTTGTCGCACGCTGAGCCAAAAGGGAGTAAACCATGTCTGAATATATTGTCATCGGCACGATCATTGCAGCGTTTGCCGTAGCTGCCGTGCTGAGCTATTTTTTCACACCGCCGGTCAAGAATTTTGCACATAAGGTCGGCGCGATCGACGTGCCGAAGGATGCACGCCGCATGCACAAAAAGCCGATCCCGCGGCTGGGCGGTCTGGCCATTTACGGCGGCTTCCTGTGTTCGATTCTGATTTTCGGGCAGCTCGATGAGACCATGCTGTGCGTCTTGCTCGGAGCGGCCATCATTGTCGCACTCGGTATTTTCGATGATGTGCTGGCGCTCGGCGCCAAGCTGAAATTCGTGGTGCAGATTGTAGCGGCAGCTATTCCGGTCTGCATCGGCGACCTGCAGATTGGTCTGTTCACCAATTTGAATCCGCTGTCGGATACGCCGTTTGTCCATCTCGGCATTCTGGCAGTGCCGGTCACGATTATCTGGATTGTCGGCATCACGAATGCGGTAAACCTGATTGACGGTCTGGACGGACTTGCGGTCGGTGTTTCGTCCATTGCGGCGATTACCATGCTTGCTGTTGCGCTGCTGACCGGCAACATGCCGATTGCCATCACGATGGCGGCGCTCGCCGGCGCGTGCATCGGCTTTATGCCGTACAACCTCAACCCGGCTAAGATCTTCATGGGCGACACCGGCTCGACCTTCCTCGGTTACATGCTGGCAACCGTGTCCATCATGGGTCTGTTCAAATTCTACGCAGTCATCTCGTTTGCGGTGCCGTTCCTGATTCTCGGCCTGCCGATTTTCGATACAGCCAATGCCATCATCCGCCGTGTGGCGGCAGGCAGAAGTCCGATGAGTCCGGACCGCGGCCATGTGCATCACAAGCTGATCGATATGGGCTTCAACCAGAAGCAGGCGGTTGCTATTCTGTACGCTATCAGCGCAACGCTCGGTCTTACCGCCGTGGTGCTCACCTCGTCCGGCGAGGTTAAGGCGATCGTGCTGCTGCTGGCGGTTTTGGCTGCAATTCTGGTAGGTGCATGCATCATTTACGGTGCGGAGCACTGGAGCAAACACGCATCCGAAAACAAGGAGGATAAAGACGATGAATAAAATCAAGGTAATGACGGTTTTCGGCACCCGCCCGGAGGCCATTAAGATGGCGCCGCTGGTGCACGCGCTCGAGCAGAATGAAAACACCGAATCCATTGTATGTGTTACCGCGCAGCACCGTGAGATGCTCGATCAGGTGCTCGATATTTTCGACATCAAGCCGGATTACGACCTGAATATCATGCAGCCGCGTCAGACGCTGGCGACCATTACCGAGAAGAGCCTGCACGGTCTGGATGAGGTGCTCGAAAAGGCACAGCCGGACATCGTGCTCGTCCACGGTGATACCTCGACCACCTTTGCCGGTGCGCTTGCGGCGTTCTATCACAAGGTGCCGGTCGGTCATGTAGAGGCCGGTCTGCGTACCTATGATAAGTACAGCCCGTTCCCGGAGGAAGTGAACCGTAAGCTGACCGGTCAGATTGCAACGCTGCACTTTGCGCCGACTCCGCGCAACCGTGATAATCTTGCGAAGGAAGGTATCACAGACGGCGTGTTTGTCATGGGCAACACGGTTGTTGACGCGATCCACATGACCGTAAAGCCGGATTTCGAGTTCCGTGATGAGCAGCTCAAGACGCTGGATTTTGAGAACAACCGCGTTGTCCTCGTTACCGCGCACCGCCGCGAGAACTACGGCGAGCCGATGGAGAATATCTGCCGCGCCATTGCCGAGCTGAGCGAGGCATACCCGGATGTACATTTCGTTTATCCGGTGCACCTCAGCCCGTATGTCCGCGAGACTGCGGAGAAATTCCTCGGCGGCAATAACCGCATTCACCTCATCCATCCGCTGGCCGTGGACGAGATGCATAACCTGATGGCACGCTGCTATCTCATCATGACCGACTCCGGCGGACTGCAGGAGGAGGCGCCCAGCCTCGGCAAGCCGGTTCTGGTGCTGCGCCGCGAGACCGAGCGTCCGGAGGCCATCGAGGCAGGTACGGTCAAGCTGGCAGGCGTGGAGCAGGCCAATATCGTTAAGCTCGCGCGCGAGCTGTTCGACGATAAGGACGCTTACGAAAAAATGGCGCACGCTGTCAATCCGTACGGCGACGGAAAGACCTCGCAGCGTATCGTGCAGGCGATCGAGCAGTATTTTGGTCTGCGCGAGGACGGTCCGGCTCCGTTTAACCCGTGAAACCCGTAAAAAAAGAGAAGCACACACCGAAACACTATCTGCCGGACACTACGCCGAAGATTGCGGCTGCGGGCGCTACCGTGCTCGTGCTGTTGGTGGTGCTCAGCTTTGTGCTGTCCTCCGGCTGGATGCACGGCAGCAGCACCGGCATTATCCTGCCCGGCAGTGAGGGCGATTCGCCAACGGTTGGCACAGGCAGTGCGCTGCTCACCGGGCAGAGCGTGGATGATATTACCATCGATATCAATAACGCCAAGACCGTCATTGCGACGCTCGCACGTCCGACAGCATACAGCAGCAGGATCGAGAACACGATCTACTATGATGGCGGCTCGGCGGCTCTGTACTGCCATCGCTATGCGCGGGATAATGTTATGCGCACGGATACACTCGGTAGTGACAATCAGGTGCAGTCTACGCTGATTCGCGTTCCGGACGGCAAGGTGTATGCGTGGAATGCAGGGGACAGCATTGCATATCAGGGCAAAGCCGGCGATTTTACCGATGATGCAGCTGCTATGCTGCCGACTTACGAGGATGTTCTGGCTGATGAAGTACAGCTGACTGCTGCCGGTCGGCAGGACATTAACGGTGAACCGTGTATTGTCGTTACATTTGAGCAGGACGGCTACCGCTGTGTATATGGCATTTCAACGGTCAGCGGTTTGTTGGCGCAGGCGTCGTTCTATGACGGCGATACCCTGACGCGCAAAGTCACCGTCAGCGAGATCAGCACGGAAACGCCGGACAGTGAATTGTTTACGCTGCCGGACGGCGAAAGCGTTATATAGAAAAAGTGGAGAGTGGAGATTGCAGAGTGGAGAGACAGCGAAACCGTTTCGCTATCTTCACTCTTAACTCTCCACTCTTCACTCTGATAGAAGGAGATTGCACATAAATGTCTGAATATATTAAGATTTCACCGGAGATTCGTGCGCTCGGCCGTGAGGCTGAACGCGAGATCCGTCCGTATTTCGAGCGTCTCGAGGAGATCTGTGACCGCAACACCGAGAAGGTGCTGGCGGCATTTGCGAAGAACCGTGTATCCGACAACCTGTTTGCCGGTACGACCGGCTACGGCTACGACGACTACGGCCGTGACACGCTCGACAAGATCTACGCCGATATTTTCGGCACCGAGGCAGCACTCGTGCGCATCGGCTTTGTAAACGGCACACACGCGCTGTCCTGCGCGATGTTTTCCGCCGTCAAGACCGGCGACACCGTGCTGTCCGTCACCGGACTGGCGTATGACACGCTGCAGAACACGATCACCGGCGATTACTGCGGCAGTATGAAAAGCTACGGCATCGGCTACAAGCAGGTTGACCTCAAGAACGGCGAGCCTGACCTGCCTGCCATCAAGGCAGCGGCGGCAGATGAGAATATCAAGCTGGTATTCATTCAGCGCAGCCGCGGCTACGGCGTCCGCAAGACGCTTTCCGTCGAGGAAATCGGCGAAATCTGCAAGACCGTGCGTGAGGTCAATACGACTGCGGCCATCATGGTCGATAACTGCTACGGCGAATTCACCGAGGAGATCGAGCCGACGCAGGTCGGTGCGGACATCATCGCAGGCTCGCTCATCAAGAACCCGGGCGGCGGTCTGGCCCCGACCGGCGGCTATATTGCAGGCCGTGCGGATCTGGTCGAGAACGCCTCCTATAAGCTGACCGCACCCGGCATCGGCGGTGAATGCGGCTGCACGATGGGTCAGAACCGGCTGCTGTATCAGGGCCTGTTCATGGCGCCGCACGTTACCATGCAGGCCATCAAGACCGCGATGTTCTGCGCAAAGGTCATGGAAAAGCTCGGCTACGAGGTAAGCCCGAAGGCAGAGGAGCCGCGTTACGACATCATCCAGACCATCGCGTTCGGTGCGCCTGACCCGCTGCGCCGCTTCTGTGAGGGCATTCAGGCCGGTGCGCCTGTCGATTCCTATGTAACGCCGGAGCCGTGGGCAATGCCGGGTTATGATGATCAGGTTATCATGGCTGCAGGCGCGTTCGTGCAGGGCGCGTCCATTGAGCTTTCCGCCGATGCACCGATGCGCGAGCCGTATGTCTGCTATATGCAGGGCGGCCTGACGTATGAATCGGGCAAGCTGGGTATTTTGCTTGCTGCGGATAAAATTACCAGGGCAAAGGCACAGTAATGGAGAATTGAGAATGGAAAATGGAGAATGATGCTATTCTGCATTTTTCAATTCCTCATTTTTCATGCGAAATCGGTTGACAAAGTGCGGATATGAGCGTTATAATAAGTCTGTATTTATTAAGTTATAGGCAATGACGGAAATCCTGTTTTCCGAAAAGCATTTGGCAGAGAGCGTGCGCCACGGCTGCAAGCACACGCAATGCGGAGAAAACAGTACCGATTCCCGAGCCGCACAGCGGAAAAACGCAGTATGCTGTGCCGTGTCGTTCGCGTTAAGAACTCCGAGCGGCAGTCCTGCAAGGGCTGCAAGCAGGGTGGAACCGTGGGCAAGCGCTCACCCCTGAATTTACCAGGGGTGAGCGCTTTTTTGTTGCTGTGCAGCAAAATGTAATGTGTTACATCTAATTAGTAATTACTAACTACTAATTCACAAGAAAGGTCTGAATAAAAGTGTCCGAAGATAACAAGTACACGTTTGAGAACAAGGAATACCGAGACACCTACCGTCACACGGTATCGCACATTCTCGCGCAGGCAGTAAAGCGCCTGTATCCGGAGGTCAAGCTGGCCATCGGTCCGTCCATCGACAACGGCTTCTACTACGATTTTGATGCGCCGTTTTCCTTCACGCAGGAGCACCTCGATGCTCTCGAGGCAGAGATGCGTAAGATCTGCAAGGAAAAGGAGAAGCTTGAGCGCTTCGAGCTGCCGCGCGCGGAAGCCATCAAGTTCATGGAAGAGCGCGAGGAGCCGTACAAGGTAGAGCTGATTAACGATCTGCCGGAGGACGCTACCATTTCCTTCTACAAGCAGGGCGAGTTCACTGACCTGTGTGCAGGCCCGCATCTGGACTCCACCGGCCGCGTAAAGGGCAACGGCATCAAGCTGATGAACGTTACCGGCGCTTACTGGCGCGGCGATTCCTCCAAGAAGATGCTGCAGCGTATTTACGGCACCGCATTCCCGAAGAAGGACGAACTCGACCAGTACCTCAACATGCTGGAGGAAGCGAAGAAGCGCGACCACCGCAAGCTGGGCAAGGAGCTCGGCCTGTTCATGCTGACCGAGGAAGGCCCCGGTTTCCCGTTCTTCCTGCCGAACGGCATGACCCTCAAGAACACCCTGATCGACTACTGGCGCGAGGTTCACAAGCGCTACGGCTATGTTGAGGTCTCCACTCCGATGATCCTCAACCGTAAGCTGTGGGAGCGCTCCGGTCACTGGGATCACTACAAGCAGAATATGTACACCACCGTCATCGACGACGAGGATTACGCAATCAAGCCGATGAACTGCCCGGGCGGCATGCTGGTCTACAAGGCTCAGCCGCACTCCTACAAGGAGCTGCCGCTGCGTGTCGGCGAGCTGGGTCTTGTACACCGCCACGAGCTGTCCGGCGCACTGCACGGTCTGTTCCGTGTGCGCTGCTTCACGCAGGATGACGCGCACATCTTCATGACCTGGGACCAGATGAAGGACGAGATCAAGAACGTTGTCCGTCTGTTCGATGAGGTTTACTCCACCTTCGGTCTGACCTATCAGATCGAGCTGTCTACCATGCCGGAGGATCACATGGGTGACCTCAAGGACTGGCAGTTTGCGGAAAAGACCCTCGCAGAAGCGATTACTGAGATTGGCAAGGACTACGTTGTCAACGAGGGCGACGGCGCGTTCTACGGCCCGAAGCTGGACTTCCATCTGGCAGACTCCATCGGCCGTACCTGGCAGTGCGGCACCATCCAGCTGGATATGCAGCTGCCCGAGCGTTTCGAGCTTGAGTACACCGGCGCAGACGGCGAGAAGCACCGTCCGGTTATGATCCACCGCGTTGTCCTCGGCTCTATTGAGCGCTTCATCGGCGTTATCACCGAGCATTTTGCAGGCGCATTCCCGACCTGGCTGGCACCGGAGCAGGTTCGCGTTATGCCGATGACCGACCGCAATATTCCGTGCGCACAGGAAGTTGTTAAGCAGCTGACCGATAAGGGCTTCCGCGTAACCATGGACGAGCGTAACGAGAAGATTGGCTATAAGATCCGCGAAGCACAGGTTCACAAGGTTCCGTATATGATCGTCATTGGCGACAAGGACGAGGAAAAGGGTGTTATCTCGGTTCGTACCCGCAAGACCGGCGAGACCACCGCTATGGAGACCGGCGAGTTTATCGAGAAGCTCGCATATGAGGTTGAGAATAAGCTGAAGTAAGCAGCAAAACGGAGAGCGGAAGCAGTATTCCGTTCTCCGTCACAATAGAATAAAGGTACATAGAGTTTTGTCATGTATGCAGGGAGGGTGCAACATGAAAAAATTTGTTTTCGCGTGTCTGATGGCAGGTCTGATGACTTGTGCCGCCGGTGCGGCACAGGTTGGTACGATCAACAACAGCTATCCCGGCGATACCGAAGCGCAGGCGCGGATGCTTTACGATCTCGGGCTGTTTAAAGGCACCGACAAGGGCTTTGCGCTGGAGAAATCCATGACCCGCGCAGAGGCCTCGGTGATGCTGACCCGCCTGCTTGGCGCAGAAAAGACCGCGCTGGCAGGAAACTGGAAGCATCCGTTTACCGATGTACCGCAGTGGGCGGACAAATACGTCGGCTGGCTGTATCAGAATGGTTTGACCAAGGGCGTTTCCGCGACACTGTACGGCTCGCAGCGCAATGTCACCTGCGACCAGTATTGCATTTTTCTGACGCGGGCACATTTGGATGCGGACAGCTATCAGGGTACGGCTTTTGTCGATAACGATGAGGTACGGCAGACGGATGAGGAGGGCTTTATCCGCGGAGATGCGGTTTCGCTCTCGGCGCGGCTGCTCAGTACGAACTACGCGAAAAATGGCGATGAAAGCGACCGCAGTGTGGCGGAAAAGCTGATCGACGACGGCGTTTTCACGGCGGAACAGTTCAAAAATGCGGCATGGGACGTTCTGCCGCGTGATTACAGCAATGATTACCAGTACGATGGCAAATGGAACCTGATTGCTTCGCCATTCGTCTGCCAGATTGCAGATGTGACAGTGGCGCAGTGTCCGATTGATGGCGTGCAGCCTGTCAGCGGTACAGACCGTTATGCGCAGAGTGATATGAGGCAGTCGGACTTGATCCTGTACTTCATGGACAGCAAGACGATGGCGCTGACGCAAGTGCTCTCGCTGCCGAAAGAAAGTTCTGTGGAATATCTCGGCAGCGCCGGAGAAACCGACTATCTGTTGATATTCAACAAGGAAACGGAAACGTATTCGCTGTGCTCGGTACGCAGCGATACGGTCAAAACCGAACTGACTCTGACCGAAGCACAGCAGCAGCGGGCAGAACGCACTGTTTATCAGAGCGCACACGGCTGCATCATCTGCACGGACGAGACGACCAGTTATAAGCTCACTGAAACAGGGGTGGAGCCGTTGGGCGTGGCAGCGGGTATCTGCCGGCTGACGGATGACGGCATGACTGTTACGCAGAAATGTACGGCGGACGAGACCGTGCTGACGGCGTATAACTGGGACGGTCAAAAGACAGACCGCTATACCATCTCGAATGCGTATCAGTCGGATGATGCCGAGGTGCGCAAGCATTTTGCACCGCAGATATTTGGCAGTGACGGTGTGCTGTTCTGGGGCACAGCCGGGCTGTACCGCGAAGAGAACGGCCGTCTGGTACAGGTGACAGACTCTCCGGTCATCGGCGTAAAGCAGGATGCCGATGGGGCTTATTATGCTGTTTCCTGCGATAAATCTGAGCGGACGGAATACTATTCGGATGGTATCGGATACATGGCCGGTGATATGCTCGTGCGTATCGCGCCGGATGGAACGCAGACCACGCTTGCAACACTCGATGACATTCTGATCGACGAGGTAAAGACGGTCAAAAGCGGTGCTGTTCGCTTCACAATCGCTATTCCGACAGAGGGCCATAGAAGCGGACACTATACCTGCCTGTTGAAAGACGGAAATATTACCGTTCGGTCGGCAACCGATGATGTATTCTACATCTGGGGCAACGATGCGCTGGAAAACGAACAAGAGAAAATAGATAAGATTATTGCGAACCAGAAAGGTGAAGAATAATGGCAGAAAAGAAAAAGCTGGTCAGCGAGATCACGTCCATGGACGTGGACTTCGCGCAGTGGTACACAGATATTGTTAAAAAGGCTGAAATGGCCGATTATTCGTCTGTAAAGGGCTGTATCATCATGCGTCCGTACGCACAGGCGCTGTGGGAGAACATCCAGCACACGCTGGACGGCATGTTCAAGGAGACCGGTCACGAGAACGTGGCAATGCCGATCTTTATCCCGGAAAGCCTGCTGCAGAAGGAAGCCGACCACGTTGAAGGCTTCGCGCCGGAGTGTGCATGGGTAACACACGGCGGCAACGACAAGCTGGAGGAGCGTCTGTGCGTTCGTCCGACCTCGGAGACGCTGTTCTGCGAGCATTACGCAAAGATCGTTCGCTCCTGGCGCGACCTGCCGAAGCTGTACAACCAGTGGTGCTCGGTTGTCCGCTGGGAAAAGACCACCCGTCCGTTCCTGCGCAGCCGTGAGTTCTGGTGGCAGGAGGGTCATACCGTTCATGCTACCGCTGAGGAGGCTATGGAAGAGACTCTGCGCATGCTGAACATCTACGCGAAGTTCTTCGAGGAATGGCTGGCCATTCCGGTCGTTAAGGGCGAAAAGACCGAGAAGGAGCGCTTCGCCGGTGCAGAGAATACCTACACCATCGAGGCTATGATGCACGACTGCAAGGCTCTGCAGTCCGGTACCTCGCACTACTTCGGTGATGGCTTTGCACGCGCATTCGGCATGCAGTACACCGATAAGAACAACACCCTGCAGTATATGTATCAGACCTCTTGGGGCGTTTCCACCCGTATCATCGGCGCGATCATCATGACGCACGGTGATAACGAGGGTCTGGTTCTGCCGCCGCGCATCGCTCCGACCCAGCTGGTTGTTATTCCGGTTGCGGCTCACAAGGAAGGCGTCAAGGAGAAGGCAACCGAGCTGTACGAGCAGGTCAAGGCAGCGGGTATCCGTGCCAAGATCGACCTGAGCGACAATACCCCGGGTTGGAAGTTTGCCGAGTACGAGATGAAGGGCATTCCGCTTCGTCTGGAGGTTGGTCCGCGCGATATCGCTGAGGGTCAGTGCGTACTGGTTCGCCGCGACACCCGCGAAAAGACCGTTGTTAAGTTCGAGGATCTCGAAAAGACCATTCCGGCACTGCTGGAGGATATCCAGAAGTCGCTGTATGAGAAGGCGCTCGCAAACCGCGAGGCGCATACCTATACCGCAAAGTCTCTTGACGAGATGAAGTCCATCCTTGCTGAGCACACCGGCTTTATCAAGTCCATGTGGTGCGGCGACCTCGCCTGCGAGGAGAAGGTCAAGGAAGAGACCGGTATGCCGAGCCGCTGCATGCCGTTCGAGCAGGAGCACATCGCAGATACCTGTCCGGTCTGTGGCAAGCCTGCAAACAAGATGGTTGTCTGGGGCATCGCGTACTAAGCGAAGTCTCAGAACCAAAAAACTGCACAGGAAAAGTCCCTCATCAGTCGATGAGGGACTTTTTGCACCAATAGAGAAATTTTTCAGCAGATCGAACGGTTTGTGCGGCAGTGAAAGGCTATTTACTGGTTCTGATAGTAACACAAGTAGCGGCTCAAATATTCATTGACATTCATAGTTTCGGTCAAGAGACCCGAACCGGAGTATCTCGAGCTGTACGCTATCCATCAGCCGCATGTCAACTGCTGCGCGTAAACGGGTAAAGATGATTATCTGCAGGAATTATTGCCGCTGCAGGAATTGTTATTGCCGCAGCCGCAGCCGCTGCGATTGTCATTTACGCCGGCACTGCCGGTGAACAGGCAGCCTGCCTTGTCGCTCTGCGGCGGGAAAAAGGCGTCGATAGGGAAGTCAAAGCTCGAGAAGATCTCGCACGGGTCCTGCTCACCGCCGACACCGCTGTTCGAGCAGTCGCGCCGCGGCAGACATACGTCGTAAGCGGGCATGAGCAATTGGATGTCGCGCTCGAGCCGGATGATCGAGAACTGACCGAGGGTTACGAACAGCTGATAGCCATCGTTGCTGAGCACGAGATCGTCACCGCCGAAGCACGAGCAGATTGAACGGGGTACTTCGTGCAGAGCGCAGCAGCAGCAGTTGCAGCTGGTTTCCGGCGCTACCACACGCGCGTCCAGCATGATCGGATCAACGACTTCTACGACTGCAGTCGGCTTGTTGCTGTCAGGCCGCAGCTGCACATCGCGGCCGTCCTCGATATACTGCGAGGAAAAGATGCGCGCGCCGCCTTCACCGCCGAACAGTACAACGCGTTTGTCAAATACCGCCAGACCGTCCACGATACGCGGACGACCGATTACGCAGCTGATTTCACATTCAATGCGGTAGAAAAAGCGGATATCAACGCTGTAGAAACCTCGATTAAACTGAATCCGCTCAACATCAATAGAAACGCAGAGCAGTTCTGCTTCACGTGGCTTTACAGATGCAATGCCGCCGGCATTGATCAGCTCCTGCGCATCGCGGGTGAGATACACGCGAATGTCACGCAGGCACTCCTTACTGCGGCAGGAGTCATAAACCTTTTTGGTGTGGACGCAGACCGCTTCGCGGAAGCCGCCTGCACTGTTGCCGTTATTGCCGCCGATAGGACCCGGGCAGCAAACTTTTTCAGCCATGTATATTACCTCCAAACAAAAATTGAAGCAACTTCAGTATCAATCTATTCGGAGATTTTCCGGGGTGTTACATTAAGAAGTCCCTCTGTACCTTCAATACAGGGGGACTTCCGTCAAAGAGGGATGGGGCTGTTTATACGTCCATCCAGACGCCTCCGGCCGTATGGCTGCGCACACAGGCCTCGACAAAGCGAACGCCGAGCACGCCTTCCTCCACAGTCGGAAAGGTGTCGGTCGTGTTCTCACGACCTGCCTTGCGATCGGAGAGCACATTGCAGAACGAACGGTAAATATTCGAGAACGCCTCGATAAAGCCTTCATTATGGCCTGCACCGACGCGGGAAAGCCGCGTGCTGGCATCGAGCAGATAGTCTGCACCGGCGGACAGCCGCTGACTCGGCTGGCTGCGCGGCGTGTAGATCAGGTGGTCGCAGTCGGTCGCGGTCCATTCGAGCGAGCCTTCGGTGCCGATGACGTAGATGCCGCTGTCACACTCGTGTCCAATCGCAATCTGGGATGCCCAGAGCGTACCGGTTACGCCGCCCCCGAAATCCATCAGCACATTTACATTGGTATCGAGCGACAGATCACGCGGATAGGTATCCATCATCGCCAGAACGCGCTTGACGTGCAGACCGGTAAACTGCGTTACCATCTGCTCTGCATGTGTGCCGAGATCGTTTGCACACAGCGAGGAACCGACCTTTTTCGGCTGAAAACGCCATGCCGAGGTGTCCACCTTGCCGTCAACCGCACCGGAAATGACCCAGTCCTCCGGATGCTGCACGCGGACGTGCAGAATATCACCGATTACACCTGCGCGAATCATCTCACGCGCCTGACGGATGAGCGCATAGCCGGTGTACGAATACGTTATGCCGAACAGCAGACCGCGCTCCTCTGCAATGCGGGCAAGCTCCTCGGCTTCCTCAGTGCGGAGCGCAAGCGGCTTGTCGCATATAACGTGGATGTCATGCTCAAGAAAGCACTTTGCAATCTCGTAATGCGTATCGTTTGCCGTCATGATGGAGACAAAATCAATACCGTCCTCACGCGCGGACTCCTTGTCTGCCATTTCGCGGAAATCTGCATACACGCGGCTGGTGTCAGGCAGGTGATACGCCTCAGCGGTCGCGCGGTTCTTATCCATGCTGCGGGAGAAGCAGCCGCAGACCAGCTCGGCGGAATCGTCCAGCATAGCGCCCCAGCGGTGGAATTTGCCGATGTATGAACCAAGCCCGCCGCCAATCATACCAAATTTCAGCATAAATAATTGCTCCTTACATTTTACATATCAAAGTTTACGGCCGCTACCTTTCCCGAGGTCTGCGATGCGATCATTGCATCCGCGATGCAGCAGGCTGCAAAGCCGTCCTTGCTGCCCGGACCTGCGGTCGGCTCAATGCCGCGCAGATGGTTGATCCAGTGCTGCAGCTCATTATCATAAGCCTTCGGGAAACGTTCTGCCCAGTTGTCTATAATCTCATTGCCGACCTTGAGACGCGAACGGACGATTGGTTCTGCGGGCAGCGGCAGACGGATTGTGCCCTTTTCACATACAATTTCCATGCCGATCTCGTAGCCGTAATAGCTGTTGACCGAGCATTCCACGTCAATCAGGATGTTGCTCTCGGTCCACATGAGCGCCAGCTGTGGGTCATTCAGACCGTCAGCAGCGAACGCGGTGTTGCGTGCCGCCAGCATTTGACCGCGGACAAGCTCCTCGCCAAACAGCCAGCGAAACTGGTCGATCTCGTGGATGAGCACATTAGTTACCTGCATGGCGTTGGTAAATCCGGCTGCGATGCGCGGCGTGCGGCTGATGCAGTGCGCCATCAGCGGCTTGCCCAGCTCACCGGAATCCAGAATGGCCTTGATCTTACGGTAATCCGGGTCATAGCGGCGCATAAAGCCGACCTGCACCAGATTCCTGCCGGCAGCCTGCTCAATGCGGACAATCTCGGCGCAGTCCGCATTGGTGGTTGCCAACGGCTTTTCGCAGAATACCGGCTTGCCGGCTGCGATGGCCTTGTTAGTCATCTCGGCATGAACGCCGTCCCACGCAGTGATGACGATAGCGTCAACCTTGTCGGATGCGATGAGCGCGTCCACGCTCTCCATACTCTCCGCACCGTATGCAGCAGCGAGCGCATCCGTCTTTTCCTTATTGATATCGTACAGCGCGGTGACAGCAACGCCGTCGATCCGCTTGGTCAGTCGCTTGAGGTGCTCCTGACCGATAGAGCCGCCCGCACCGATGATACCTGCCGAAATCGTTTTCTTCTCCATGATCTGTGCCTCCTTTTGTTCTGCGTGGCTCACTTTATGCCTCTATTATAGAACAAAATTGCATAAAGTTACGTCAGAAAATTAACCTGTTCTATGCAGAAATTAACATCAGAAGTTTATGGAGCGGAATTTACTCGGCGTCATTTTCTCGCGGCTGCGGAATACGCGGGAAAAGTGGCTTGCGCTGTTGAAGCCGCTCTGCTCGGCGATCTGCTCGATGGAGAGCGCCGAACCGGTCAGCAGCACCTTTGCGTGACGCAGACGCTGCTCCTGCAGATAATCATGCGGACGGAAGCCGATGTACCTGGCAAAACAGCGAATGAGATGCGTGACACTTACATGGCACAAATCGGCAAGTGTTTCGAGCGTGGCCTCTTCCCGAAAGTGCTCGGCGATATACTCGACCGCCGGACGAATCACCTTGGGAATATCCGGCTTGGTGTCCGGCGCGGCAAGACAGCACAGTACGGATTGGATGCCGACCGAAATGCGGTGCTCATGGTACACCTGCTGGTCTACGTAGTAGAAAATCTGCTCAAAATACGGGAGAATCTCATGATTCCCATCAAAGCAGATGCCGGTGCCGCCGGTCAGCAGCCGGACATAAGCCGTGCTTTCGTCGCCGGAAAAGTGAAACCAGAGGAGCTCGGTCGACCCGGTGACGTAATACCGGTGGGGAAGGCGGCGGTCCATGGTAGCGTCCGTACTGGATAAGGTACTACAGATGCTCCCGCGCAAACGGAGATGGAATGGTAAAGTCCACACGCGACGAAAGCAGCAGGCCTTTGTCGGGTGGTTTCACAGGCATCACCTTCATGAGAGTATACAAAAATTGTAGTGCGGATTTGCTCAAAGAGTAAGAACCTATCCGGCAGATTGTCTGAAATGCACATGGAAAACGGGGAATTAACCCATCAAATCCTCATCGGTGACGAAAAACTCGTTGTCGAGTTCCGCGCACCGACGGTCTAGCTCAGAGGTCGTGCCGAGCGTGCGGCGCACGGCATCGTACTCGGCTTTCGCGCGGTTGTTTACCTTGCCGGTTCGCGTTGCGCGGATGAGCAGGTTTTTCGGGGTATCGAGCGGCGAAATATACTCAACGACAGACACCTTGTAGCCTTCGGCTTCCAGTTTGAGCGCACGCATGCTGTCGGTCAGCACATCGTTAAAGCGCGCCTTGAATACGCCGAATTTGGTCAGCGGCTCGAGTCCGGGCATGGTGTACTGATCGAGCAGTTCCTTGTGGCAGCACGGCACGCACGCGATGTATTTCGCCTTGGCGCGGATTGCCGTACCGAGCGCGAGGTCGGTCGCAATATCGCACGCGTGCAGCGAAATCACAGCAGTAACGTTTTTCGGCGGCTGATACGTCCGCAGATCCGCACAGATGAATGTCATGTTGTGGTAGCCAAGACGCTTCGCCATCGCACGGCTCTCGTCAATAACGTGCTCCTTGATATCCACGCCGATAACGCGGCAGCGACGATGCAGCACCTCGTGGATATAGTAATTCATGACAAAGCTGAGGTAGGATTTGCCGCAGGCGCAGTCCAGCAGCACAATTTCGTCGCTGTCGTCCTGCTCGAACATGGGTGCAACCAGTTCGACGTAGTGGTCGATCTGATTGTACTTGCGGATCATGTCGTTTTTCAGCTTGCCGTCTGCGGTCAGGATGCCGATCTCGCGCAGCAGCGCTGCCGCCTGATCGACACGAATGAGGTACTGCCGGCCGCTGTCGAGCAGCGGATTGGCGGCAGCCGCCTTTTCCTCGGCGGTCGCTTCGCGCTCGGCCTGCTTCATCTGCACGCCGCGTGCCGTCACGGACAGCGTAACAACCGTGCTGCGCTCGGTGTAGGTGAGCACGCTCTCGTCGTATTTCTCGGCCTGCTCGGCAAAGAAGGTACAGAATTCAGCCGCGTCTACGCGGCGGTCGCTGCCCTGAAAATGCAGCGTGTAGTCCTCGTCCGCGCGGGACAGCTTTGCGTCAAATTTCTTTTTGCCGGAAACCAGAGTACAGTCTGCCTGCACAAAAAATCGCGGTTTTTGGTCAGCCGCGCCGAAATGCCTGCCAGCAGCAGCTTGAGCTTCGCGGAATCTCCCTTTTGCATGGATGTCACAACCTTTATTGTAATGTTTTTGTTTTAGTATAGCACAACGGAAAGCATTTCCGCAATTCCAAAGTATAATTTGTGGAAACGAGTGAGATAATATTACCGAAATCACAAAAGGAGGTCATTCTCTATGAGTAACGATCGCTGCAACAAGTCTATCCACTGCACGGTGGAGCAGTGCGCAAACCATTGTCCGACCGCTTCTTACTGTGCGCTGGACAGCATTACCGTTGGCACGCACGAGGCTAATCCAACGGTGGATCAGTGCACCGACTGTAAGTCCTTCCAGCGAAAGTGCTGCTGATTTCCCCTCGCAATGCCGAAAAGGGAGCCGGATTTGTCCGACTCCCTTTTCGGGTTTACCTATTAAAAATAAAGCGTTGGAATGCGCTGTGCTTTGACCTCGGAATCCTGCAGAACATATTGATTGAGCCACGCCACAAAGGCTTCCGCGCCGTCGAAGCAAAGTGCCTTTGTGCCGTCCGGCGCAGTAACCCAGTAATCATGCTCGGTCGATGACTGCAGCCATTTGTCAAATTCAGCCTGATAGACTCGCGCATTTTCGGCGACAAACGCCGGAACAGACAGCAGGCACTGACCGTTCTGTCCCAAATCCAGAAAAATAAACGAAGTGTTCTGCGACTGATTATTCATTCTCCATCCTCCATCTTCAACTCTCCATTTTAAGCTCCGGCATCACCACATGCCGCATGGTCAAGTAGCACGCCAGACCGCCGATGCAGTTGGACACCGGCTCTGCTGCAAATACGCCGCTCACGCCGAGATTCCAGCAGTACGGCAGCAGCAAAGTCAGGGGCACAACAATGAACGCCTTGCGCAAGAGAGAGAAGAACACCGCGTATTTCGCCCGGCCCAACGCGCGGAACGTACTCTGACCGGAATACTGGAACGCCATCATCACAAAGCCGAAAAAGTAAATGTGCAGCGCCGGAACAGCCGCCGCGACCAGTTCCGCGTCCTGATTGAAAATGCGGATGAACAGGGCAGGAAAGAGAGAGACCAGCATCCAGACAAGCATGGTGTACCCGATAGCAATCTGCGTCATAAACCGGATAGCGTCTCGGGTGCGCTTGTACAGACCGGCGCCGTAGTTGTAGCTGATGGCGGTAGATGCACCATCCGCGATGGCGAGCACCGGCGTCTGTGCGATCTGGCGCACGGAGTTAAGTACGGTCATGACGCTGATGTACAGGTCTCCGCCGAAACCGCGCAGCATGGAATTGCACGCCACCTGCACGAGCATATCCGTAAACGACATGACAAAGCTGGCGATGCCGAGCACGGTAATGTGCTGGATACAGTGCCAGTCCGGACAGAAACCGCGGAAATCCAGCTTTAACTCGGCTTTTTTGCCGGTTAAAAACTTGACAACCCATGCAGCAGACAGAAACTGCGACAGTACGGTTGCGATAGCAGCGCCGCGCACGCCGAGGTGCAGTGCGAAAATGAAAATCGGGTCGAGCACGATGTTGGCTGCCGCGCCGAGCGCCACGGTGAGCATGCCGATTCGGGCAAAGCCCTGACAGTTGATGTACGGATTGAGACCGAGCGACAGCATGACGCATAGCGTACCGAGCAAGTAAATCACGATGTACGAGGACGCATACGGGTACGTTACCTCACTGGCGCCGAACAGGTACAGCAGCGGGCGATGGAACGCGATGCCGAGCACGGTCAGCACGGCACCGCTCAGCAGCAACATAAAGCCGGCGTTGACCATGATGCCTTGTGCGCCTTCACGGTTGCCTTTGCCGCGCGCCATCGCGCAGAGCGGAGCACCGCCCAGTCCGAACAAATTGGCAAACGCGGTAATGAGCGTCACAAAAGGGAAGCACAAGCCGATACTCGCCAGCGCAAGCGTGCCCTCGCCGGGGATCTTGCCGATATAAATACGGTCTACAATATTATACAGCAGATTGAGCAGCTGCGCGATCAGCATCGGTGTGGCCACCGCAAGTATCCTGCGGCGGATGCTGCCCTGAGAAAAGTCGATTTGCTGCAAACGAATACAGTCCTTTCAAAATCAGAAAAAGCAGGGAGAAGTCCAAGCTTCTCCCTGCTTTATTGTATCACTGCTGCTGATTTTCGTCAAGAATCCAGCAAAATCAGTGCGCGGTACAGTATTTCGCACGCCGTTCGGCGGTCGAGCGGAGTTTCGGGATTCTGCGCCTGCGCCGAGGTGAGCACGGAGACCCGTTCAAGACGGCTCATTGCCGGCTGTGCCCAGTCCTGCGGCGAATGGTCGGACATCGACCAGGCGTACTGCACACCGCTCAGCGTGCCGTCAAGCAGGTGATCGAGCACCACGCCGGCTTCAGCGACTGTGATGGGTTTCTCGCCGCGAATCTCACTCACGCCGGAGGCGGTCGCGTAGCCGCTGACCAGTCCGTTTGCGGCTGCGGCGCTGATATACGGCTTGGCCCACGCAGAAAGTCCGCTGTCGTCCGCAAAATCGGTCTGTTCTGTCGGCGCAACGGACAGGTCTGCCGCGGCGGCTGTCATGGCGATGAACTCACTGCGTGTTACCGCTCGGCTGGGATGGAAAAACGCACAGCTGCCGATGGTTTCTCCGGTCATTACGCCTTTCTGCGCCAGATAGATCGCCGCGTAATGTGCCGGATCACCGTCCATGTCCGAGTAGGTGAGTCCGGTCTTATTCTTTTTGATTTCAATCGTGATAGCGGCAGGCTGCGCTGTATTGCCCTCGGCATCCACGGCGGTATAGCGGAAGCTGTCGCGTCCGGCTTTGCGGCCCGGTGTGTAATATAAGGTACTGCCCTCGATCTTCGCTGTGCCCAGCCGCGGCTTTTCGGTCAGTTGATAGAGCACAACGTCGTTATCCGCGTCGGTCGCGGACAGCCTGGCCTCCACGGCGATATCCACGCAGGTCTGCGCCGTGACCGGCTGCACCACCGGTGCATTGTCCGCCGCCTGTGCAGTTACTGCGGCAGCGCCGATCAGTCCCGCATAGGCGAGCACGGTTGCGAGCAGCACCGCAATGATGCGAATCTGCCTGTTTTTCAAAATCCTTCACCCTTTCCGGTCGTTTCTTCTATCGGAAAGTATGCACGCGGCTGTTAAATTTTATACCGGATCGGCAGAATTCCGGTCTGTGTATGTTTTCTTCCTGTCGGGAAACGGAAAATTCCGCAAAAGCCCTTGCCGAAAACGCAGAAATGTGGCATAATTCTATTATATATACATTGGGAAAACAGAAAGGAGATTGGCGATGGAAAATCATCAGCTTGTTCTGGTGCTCGACTTCGGCGGTCAGTACAATCAGCTGATTGCACGACGCGTCCGCGAACATAATGTTTACTGTGAGGTTAAGCCCTATAAGACCTCGATTGAGGAGATCAAGGCGCTCAATCCGATCGGCATCATCTTTACCGGCGGTCCGAACAGCGTTTACGAGGAAAAATCCCCGAAGTGTGATCCGGCTCTGTTCGAGCTGGGCGTACCGGTTCTGGGCATCTGCTACGGCTGTCAGCTTATGGCGCATACCCTCGGCGGCGAGGTAACCGCAGCACAGGAGGACACTGCGCGCGAGTACGGCAAGACCGAGACCTTCTACAACACGGACTGCAAGCTGTTCAAGGGTCTGCCGGAGCAGGGCATTTCCTGGATGAGCCACGGCGACTACATGGCAAAGGTGCCGGAGGGCTTCGAACTGGTCGCTCACACCGATATGTGCCCGACTGCTGCCATCGCTGACGAGAAGCGCGGCTTCTACGGCGTACAGTACCATCCGGAGGTAAACCACACCGAGAACGGTTCGCTCATGCTGAAGAACTTCCTGTACGAGGTCTGCCATGCAAAGGGCGACTGGACCATGGGTGACTACAAGAACAGCTCCATCAAGGCCATCCGAGAGAAGGTCGGTGACGGCAAGGTTCTGCTGGCGCTGTCCGGCGGCGTTGACTCCTCGGTTGCAGCTGCTCTGCTGGCTGAGGCAGTAGGCAATCAGCTGACCTGCGTATTCGTAGACCACGGTCTGATGCGCAAGAACGAGGGTGATGAGGTTGAGGCAGCTTTCTCCAAGTGGGACATCAACCTGATCCGCATGAACGAGGAGGACGCATTCCTCGGCGCGCTCAAGGGTCTGACCGATCCGGAGGACAAGCGCAAGGCCATCGGCGCACAGTTCATCCGCACGTTTGAGAAGATGGGCAAGCAGATCGGTGAGCAGGTCGGCAAGATCGACTATCTGGCACAGGGCACTATCTATCCGGACGTGATCGAGTCCGGCAAGGACGATGCCGCTGTCATCAAGAGCCACCACAACGTAGGCGGTCTGCCGGATTTTGTGGACTTCAAGGAGATCATTGAGCCGCTGCGCATGCTGTTCAAGGACGAAGTTCGTCAGCTCGGCTTTGAGCTGGGCCTGTCCGAGCAGCTGGTTATGCGTCAGCCGTTCCCGGGTCCGGGTCTCGGCATCCGTATTACCGGCGAGATCACCAAGGAGAAGTGCGACATTCTGCGTGAGGCAGACGCAATCTTCCGCGAGGAGATCGCAAATGCAGGCCTGGACAAGGAGATCAACCAGTATTTTGCCGTTCTGACCAACACCCGCACCGTAGGCGTTATGGGTGACAGCCGCACCTACGATTACGCACTCGCGCTGCGCGGCGTAACCACCAGCGACTTCATGACCGCTGACTGGGCGCGCATCCCGTACGAGGTGCTTGATAAGGCTTCCAGCCGTATCGTAAACGAGGTTGTCGGCGTAAACCGTATTGTGTATGATATTACCAGTAAGCCGCCGGCTACGATTGAGTGGGAATAATCTTCTCTGGCTAACACCTTGAAAACGCAAAAAAATTTTTGCAACACTTTTGTAACACGTTAGTAATTTTCGAATACGAAACATCCTAAAAAATTGGCCGCCAACTCGCTTGCCCATTCCGAGTTGGCGGCTTCTTTTTGTGTTAATGTGTATACACACAGTCAAATTATTATACAGACGAGTGGGATCCTGTCAAGATTTATGCGCAAAATTATTTGCAGACTCGATTAAGGGGGTGCGGACAAAATCTTGGACTATGCCGATAGGCCGA
>NZ_QUIX01000006.1:0-136052 GCF_003480365.1 Butyricicoccus sp. AM32-19
ATTCGTACTGTACGCTGCGCCAGTGCTTGATGTAGATGTTGTTGGGGTACATAACTTTTGTCCTTTCCGGGCATTCGCCCTGTTCAACTGTAAAATTTCCTACGTTTTTTGTCTGTTAGTCAAAGATCTTGTGTAATCGGTCCTCAACCCAGACGGCCACCGCCGACAGTGCCGCCCATGCAAACATAAACTGCGGGCACACCTGCCCCATGATGTTGCCGGGCACGCCAGAGTAGTCCCATACATCCAGACCGAGCCAGACATTGAGCACCATGCCTGCCAGCAGTTCCAGCACGGTACAGATCGCAGCACCCTGTGCCATCTGCAAGATGATCGGCGGTCGCTGCTGGATCTCATTCAGCAGGCCAACTGCCACAAAGCAAACGCCGCCGAGTACACCCATCGACCAGTGCGTGTAGCCGCGCCATGCGATCTCGATCAGCATGTACAGCACGCCGCCGATCACCGCGAACAGCAGGTGCTCAAGCACAGACTTAGGCGTAATTCCACGCAACACTCAAGACCTCCTCTGCCGTCGCGGCATTGCGGAGATCCACCTCTGCTGCCTGCTGGATGCTCACTCGCGGTTCGACGTAGGCTGCAATCGCCAGTGCCAGCGCACACAGATCAGCATACTGCCAAACCGTACATTCATCGCCGGTAGAGTTCCATCGCAACTCTCGTTCCACTCCGGCAGACTGCGCAACCTGCTGTACCGCCAGTGCAGAGGTAAGCTGTGCCTGCTTTTCCGACGTTACAGCATACTTCTTACCATCCGTCCATGTCAGCGGATTTTCGGACAGCCATGCAGCGAGGTCAGTCTTGCTGTCTGCGATACGCTGCTCACGCAGATCATCAACCGAGGTCAGCGGTGTGCCATACAGCTCCTCACCGACGGCCTGCAACAGCAGTGCGTCAGCCTGTGCGGCTACACGCTCCTGCAAGTCCGCGCCATCGGCAACCTCGGTGACATACTCGTCATACTCCCACTGCGTGTTTCCGTCTGCGCCTGTGGTTTCAACCGGATTCAGGCAAAACCTTACCCACGCGCGTCCCGGCTTGTTCGGCATACTGTTCGCCGTGATTTTCTCCGGCTTGTTGTCGCCGTGTACCTTCATTTAGATCACTCCTTTCTTATGGCTCGCACAGGAGACGCGCGGAAACGTTCGAGTAAGAACCCGATGAAGAGGTGCTCGCATTGAAGCTCAACAGACCTGCATACGTACCTTCGTTCCAGTCGCCACCAACACACAACACGCGCCAGTCGGGGTCCGAATACGCATAATCCGGGACGTATGTTGTTTCCGAGCCGCCAGACGTTTTCGGAATGAGCAGACCATTGTCGGTAACGGTCAAGTCCTTAATCCAACCGCTTGCGGGCAGCGTGCCAATATTGGTATAACCGGTTGCTGTATCGTCCGCGTACTTGCTCGGGTCGGTACAGTAGTAAGCCGCTGTACCGTTGGCATTAAAGCCGTCTACCCACTGGTACACGTTTCCCCAAAGGTTTTCAATCCAGCGGTACTGGACAGAGGTTTGACCATCCGTGCCGGATGCGCGTCCGGTGTGATAAGTCATACTGTCCGTTGCGCCGGACTGCGTGCTTGAATTCCTGCTTACAAATCCTTGTCCGATTTTTGTCTGACAGTTCCAGTTTGCAAATTCAACGATATACAAGAAGATAATTGCACAGTAGGTTGCAAAATCATACAGGTGGAATTTTGAACCTTTGCTCTTTGCGTTGCTGCGCGCTGTCGCGCGAGTGATGTTCACATACGGTGATACAAGAGCCGTACTCGGTCTAACGCTACCCATGTGATATTTACCAATGTACTTACCACTACCAGGATGCTTGGTAAATCCTGTTTTGGGCTTGTCTGACACATAAAAATACTGCTTTGTGCCGCTGCGCTTCTGAGCCACATAAAACGCAGGAATAAATACCATCGTATAATCGCAATCATGTGAAAACCGGCTGTCACCCTTCCACGCTGTCACCGTACCAGAAGCATTGAGGTTGCACTCCTTCATACCGTTCCAAGGAGCATACGCATCAAAAGGCGAACTGCCCGAGCCAGTACCAACCGCCGGTTTAGGCTCAGTTGTCACCGAGCACGTAACCAATCCGTAAGGGTCAGTGCTCGGTGTTAAGCGTGTCAGCGCTGTGGAGCTGTTGCTTGTATCCCAGCAAACACCGAACACGTTAGCGTAACTCAGCGTTAGCGACTTGCTCTGCCCGCTGGCTGTAATACTAACCGTACCCTCTGCGGTCTGGTTGCCCTTGGTAGCCTTAATCGTCCAAGTACCCGCCTTGCCAACGGTAAATACCGCCGTGCCGGTGCTGGTCTTGGTCAATACCGTACTGCCCAGCGTAGCAGTGACAGTCGAGCCACTATCTACGGTTACGGTAATCGTAGACTGGAATTTCTCAAGCGTTACTGCAAGTGCCGTGTAATATGCCTTAGTTGTAACCTCGGCAGTGTACGTCGTACCGGACAGTGCAGCGCTCAGGGTGTAGGTAGTGTTAATGCCGAGTACGCTTACAGTTGCCGTCTTGCTGCTGTCTACCGTGCCGGTGTAGGCTTCCCCGCCGCCCTTGAGCGTCCATACCTGACCGACAAAATCAGTTGCAAATGTCAGTGTAATACGACTGCCGCCAGATGCAGGCGCGTCTACCTCGCCCACGGTATTATCAGCCGTAAAGCCGACATATTTACCTTTTTTGCCCTTGATCTTGTCCTGCTTTGCCGCAAACAGCGCATTGTGAGCGCTTGCGCTCGTGTTATGCGTATCTACGGCGCCCTTGCCCTCGTAATTCATTGCGGGAAGCTGGCTGCTCGGCACCTTGCCGTCAGCGCCCAGACCTGCAATGCCGCCAGCCTTGCCCTTATCCGCCGCCGATACCGCGCCCAGATCAGAGGCAGTCAGGCTGCCTCCTTTCACGGTCTTCTTGACCTCGGAAGCCAATTCCGTGGTCTTTACACGCGCTGCAACTTCGTTGTCCAGCTTGTCCCAGTTGTCGTTGAGCGCCTGCTTGATATTGAACGTGCTCGCGCCGTCCTTGTCCGGATCGTACTTAAACAGCCCCAGAATTTTGGTTTTCAGGCTCACGCCTGCACCTCCTCAAATGCAAATTCGCTAATTTTGTGCGTCTGCAATTCGTCCAGCGTCATGCCCTCGATCTCGCGGACGAGAATCCAGCGCCAGAGATATTTGCTTGCCAGATGGCACGGTATCACGCGGTCCACCGCCTCCTGCAACGCGGCAAGCTCAGCCGGAGCCGGAATGCCATACGCGCCGACAAACGTCAGCATGATCACGCCCGCGGCAAAGCCGACGGAAATCTCGCCATTCTTCCAGCTGTCGCACACGCGCTGGATCAGGTCAACGTCGCACTTGCCCGAGCCGCGCCACCGTGCAATCAGCGCCGTGCGGCGCTCCTCCAGCGTGCCGGTCGAGGCCAGTCCGGCGTCGCGCTCCTCGATGGCAAGCGCCCACGTCATGCTGGCAGGAAACAGCTGCTGCGTAATGTCGAGCATCTGCTCTCGCTGCGTGTCGTCGAGCGACTGGATCGCGGCAAGCAGGTCACACACCCACTTGTCCGTGCGGTACGCCACCGGCAGACTGCGCAACATGTTGTCAAACTCAGCCATAGGTAATTGTCACCTCTCCGAGAACCGGACACTCACGTTCCGCGATTGCAATATTCACGATGCCGCCGGATACTTTCAGCCCGGCGTAGTCAATCACGCCCGGCGTGTCCATGATGGCCGCACCGATCTGCGCATAGCTGACATAATCCTGCGTAAAGACCGTGCCTGCCAGATAGGCCGCAACGCTCTCCTTGATGCCGGATGTCAGGATGTCCTCGGTCACGGTGTCCGATTTGGACACCGTGCAGCTGACCGTAATGGCCTTGCCGGTTGCAGCAGTGACAAAGCACTGTGCGCCGATGGGCGCCTGTCCGCGGCCTGCGCCCTCGCTGTCGGGGTCGATGTAGTCCTGCACCGACTTCACGAGCGCAGGCGATGCAGGCTGACCGGCGTTGTCCGCGATTACGACATCAACTGTGTTGACACCCTGCACCCGCGGGAACACCTTGACATGGCCGACACCGGCCACCTCCAGCGCCCACTGCATGTAGTGGTAGATGTTGCCCGACGTAGCAGGCGTGCGCAGCACGACCAGATACCGCGCATAATACTCGCTGTCCGACTCCTCGGCATAACCGCCGCCGATCGGCTCAGGGTTATCACACGAGGCAATGCCCTGCACTGCCACCGGCATCTGCGTCACGCTGTGCGCGGGCAGATTGCCTGCCGTGCCGTCCACCGTGCAGGTGACCGGTACAGTGCCCTCGCCCTCAATAGCTACGGTCTCTGTCGCATAATACTGGACACCGCCGCCGGACTCAAACAGCGTGCCCTGCTCGACCGTGCCTGTGCCGGTGACGGTCAGGCTGCCGTGAGCAAAGGTCGCCGCCTTGCGCTCCAAGCCGGAGCGCGGATAGATGTAACGGTCAAGAGCGCTGTCGTGCAGGTTTTCCGGGTCAAGCTGCTGTCTGGCCTCGTCAATAGCCGTGTCCGTGCCCTCCATGCGGAGCGACACCGCCGCCAGCAGGTCATAGGTCGGGAAACCGATGGTTTTCTGATAGCTTTCCGGCATATTGCCAAGCATCTCTGTTAAAATGTCACTCGCTGACATACGTCGTCACCTCCTCACTCTCTCCGGTGTGCAGCCGGACCGTGAAGCGGACCTCCACGCCGCGCCGCACGCGCGTAAACTTAAAACTGTCAAGTGACCGGATGGCCGGGCAGAACGCGGCGGTCTCCCGCACGTTGCGCTCAATCTCGGCAAAAATCCAGCCCTCCGGCACGCGCCGGTCAAGGCTGACCGCCTCCACGCCCGGCTGGGTCGTACCGCTCGTCCGGTAGATCGGGATTGCACCCGGCTTTTGCCGGAGCATCAGCTCAAGCCACTGCTTGACCGCCTCAATGCCCTGCCGCTCCACCAGAGCGCCGTCGATCAGCCGGAAACTGCCCGAGCGTCCGTCCTCATGGAACACAAACTCCGGAGACCGCCCGATGCTCTCCGCAACCTGCGCGGGCAACTCCTCCGGGATAACCGGAAACACATCGGCCATAGCCGACACCTCCTAAACTCACATATGCCAATCAGCAGCCGCCACGCTGTCCGCCAGCGTCGGTGCAGGCTGCAGCATCGCCGTCGCAAACGCGATGATCCACGCCACCGTGATATCAATGCGTCCGCGGCTCCGCTTTTTGGTTGGCTTGATATTTTCGTTATCATCCGACACGCACCGCAGATTGAGGAAACACTGCCGTGCTGCCGTGTTGTGCACATGCAGCATCTCATGCGCTCGGATGAGCCGCTCCAGCTCCTTCATCGGTGGCGAGATGGACCGGATACCCTGCGGTATCTCGACAACCTCAGTCACCGTACCGGCAAGCCGCTCGCGGATGGACTGCATTACGGTCGCACCCAGATACGGGTCAAAGCCGACCATGCGCAGGTCGTAATCCTGTGCGGCCTGCACCACAGCGTCAGCCACAGCCTCAAAGTCGATGATATCGCCCTCACAGCCGTGTAGGAAACCTGCGCGTATCCAGTCTCGATACGGTACATGGTCCTCGCGCTCGCGAGCGTCAATGCCGTCAAGCGGCATCCACCCGGTAGGCAGAGCCACCCACCTGTCCAGACCTTCCTGCGGCGGAAACACCAGCACAAAGGCGGTAAGGTCTGTACTCTTGGAGAGGTCAACGCCGCCGTAGCAGGTCTTGCCGCGCAGCAGCTGCACGGCCTCACGCCAGTCCTTGCAGTCCGGCGGATTCCATTGCGTCTTGTCGTAAATGGTTATCGGTATCCACCCGACAGTCGCCGTGGCAATCCACTGGTTAAGCCTGAGCCAACGGAACAGCCGCTCGGCGGCCTCGCTCTTCTTGGCGTCCGCCGCCTGGGCGCGGATGGTGGCCATCTTGAGCGTCTTGCCGAGCGACGGATTGCACCGCCGCCACAGGTCCTCGTCGTAGATGTTGAGGTCTTTCAGTTCGTCCTCGTCCTCGATCAGTCCGAGGCCGTAGATGATCGGCAGCCACCGAGGGTCATCGTAGGCTTTCTCATCCCTCGCGCCGCGCCGCCATCGGTAGATAGCAAGCGCTTTCTCGTGGACTTCCCAGCCGATGGATTTTCGGTCGGGGTCATCTCCGGCGGTCGTCAGCACGATCCACACCGGCTGACGGCGTGCGTCACCGGCGCCGAAGGTCATAACGTCCCACAGGTCGCGGCTCGGCTGGGCGTGCAGCTCATCAAAGATAACGCAGCTCGGCTTGTAGCCATGCTTGCTGTACGCCTCGCTGGACAGTACCTTGAGCCTGCTGCCGCTCGTCTCGTCGTAGATGGTCTTCGTGCTGTCCACGATGCGGCTGCGCTTTTTCAGCGCCGGACTCTGCTCGACCATGTACTTGGCCGCCGCAAAGACGATGCCCGCATTGTCGCGGTCAGCCGCTACGACATACACCTCGCCGTTAATCTCGCCGTCGGCAAACAGGTGGTACACGCCCAGACCGGCAGCGATTTCCGACTTGCCGTTCTTCTTTGCAATCTCAAGGTACAGGTACTGGTATCGCCGCAGGTAGTTGCCTGCCGGGTCGTCCTCGTCCTCGATCAGCTGACCGTAAAACTCGGTTATCATGTCGCGCTGCCAGTCCATCAGGCGCAGCGGCACACCGCTGGAGCACGTCAGGCACTCCAAAAAATCGCAGACAAACTGCGCCTGCTCCTGGTCAAACATCCGCTGCACCTCCTCCGTTACAGACTGTCCAAAACCAACAGCTGTGCCCCATGCAGCAGCGCCGCCGCCTGCATGCCGACCTTCCACGTTTTGCTTTTTGCCGTGGCGGTCATAATCAGGCCGGTGCTGCTGTCAAACTTAAATTCTTTGTCCGCAATGGCAAAGATCAGCTTGGGCGTTACCTGCACGACCTCTGCCCTGTACCACGGCTGCGGCTTGCGGTTGACCTCGGCACGGCTTGTCTCTCGGATGACCCGCGCCAGTGCCGTATCCCATGCCATAGGCACGCACTCCTTTCCACATCTTCCACAGTGTTATCCACAAGCATACAATATCTTGTGTTATCCCCACGGCGTACAGAAACCGGAAATCTCCGCGTAACTGCGAGTAACACGCTTGACAGAGTTGCTGCAATTGCCCTCAACGGTTTCGCAGCTTGATGCTCCGGCCGATATTACAATGCCGATATGCCGGTCACCCTGAATCATCAAATCGCCCGCCTTAGGCTTGTAACTGCCTGCCGATTTGTACTTGCCGCGAGACTTGAAATAGCTGCTCATATCGCCAACGTAGCCGTAGCTTGTCGGGATAGGCGCACCGGACTTATACGCACACCAGCAAACAAAATAAACACACCAGGCAACACCGTTGTGACCGGCCCACTGGCCGTACTTGTTGATGTCCTTGCCGGACTCCTTGTAACCGACCTCGCCCAGTGCCGTGTTGATAAACGACACCGCACTGCCCGAGCCGCCGCCCGATCCGCCGATGATCGCAGAGCCGTTTTTGCGTCCCCAGCGATTGCACTCGGCGTTGCTGCTCATCAGAAGGTCAAAGTGGTACACGCCGTTCTTGATCTGGATCGCGCCGCCTCTGTCGTTGACCGTGTAGGTCGTTCCGTCGAGGCTTGTGCCCGTGTCGCGCACCGTGATT
The DNA here is from genome assembly GCF_003480365.1 of Butyricicoccus sp. AM32-19. Taxonomy (NCBI): domain Bacteria; kingdom Bacillati; phylum Bacillota; class Clostridia; order Eubacteriales; family Butyricicoccaceae; genus Butyricicoccus; species Butyricicoccus sp. AM32-19. The sequence continues at coordinate 7,745 of NZ_QUIX01000006.1, forward strand.
TTGGTGCCAAACGGCACAGACGGCGGTGCGGCGCAGGTTTTCTTGCTCGGGTCGAGCCTGTTGCCCTGTGCATCCAGATAACCGCCCTCCATCGCGTTCGCCGCCGGATAATAGGCGGTAAACAACGCCTTGACGATCGTGCCGCCCGCGCTGCTGTCACTGCCGCCGGACAGATCGGGCAGGCCGAACACCTGCACCTTGTCCGTGCTGGCGGCCTTGATGGCTGCCGCGTCAGTCTTGCCCTCGGCGGCGGCTCGCACCTGCTCGAGCGCCGTGATTTCCAGCGCCATTGTGTGCCCTGCACCGCCGTAGTGGTGCTCCACGCGCGTAATGCGGAAGTTGCCCTTGATGCCGAACGCGGGCGAGTTAAATCGTAGTACCACGCCGCTTGTCACCTCATCACAGCCCCAAATCTCGGAGATAGAGCGGGTCTGTCCTACCTTGTCGGCATTTTTCAGCAGATTTTTCACCATCTGCCCAAGCACAGCCGTGCCGGGGTTCTCGGTCACGGTCTCGATGTGCTGCATAAAGCCGTAACGTTTGACAGACGCCGCGTTGCTGGCCTGTGCGCCGATGTACGCCTTGCCGTCGTCCTCGGCGGCAATGACAACAGCGTTGTAGGTGTCCTGGGTGCTGTCCTCGCCGCTCACCTGACCGAGCGCCCATGTGATGTCAAATGCGGCGATATTTTTCGCTGGCTTGTGGTATGCCTTGATGGGTGCGGTCGGCAGTGCCTCGACCTGCAGGCCGCTGTCGTCCACGCGGTGGCGGTACTGCTTGCCGGTCGCAGACGTGCAGGTGTTCAGCACATCGCTGATAATGTCAGCGGGCGTACTGCCGGTCCACAGCTGCGTGATCTTGGTCGGCAGGCTGCACACCTTGCCGACTGTCACGCCCGCCTTGGCACACGCCTTGCGGATGACCTGATCGGCGGCAAGGTTGTTGACCTGCAGTACGATTTCTGACTTATTCAGATACCAGCCGCGGTCATAGGCGGTAACACCGCCGTCCAGCGTCACCGTGATAATGATGCCCGAGAACACGGTCTTGCCCTGATTGGTCACGCGCACCTTGTCGCCCGGCGCAAGCGCCAGCTTGGGCGTGTACTTGTCCCACGGCGAGATAAACGTCGTAAACGTCAGCTCCGCCGCCAGCGTGTCAAGGTCATCCGTCAGCGTCATGTCACTGGCAAACGCCGTAATGTCGCGCGGCTGTGCGCCGTCGCGGTACAGCACGAGCTTGTGCTCGTCTACATAGCCTGCCGCCATGCGGCGCACCTCCTCATGTGATAAATCTGTATTCTGTCACGGCAATGCTGTACTCCAGATCGCCGTTGCGGCGCACGGTGACGTCAAAGCTGTCCACCGTCACCGGCATGTTAAGCCGGGAAGCGCCCTTGCTGTCGAGCACGATCAGCCGGAACGGCACTTTCTTGTCACGCCACCGGTCGAAAAAATCTACATACGCCCAGCCGTCCGCAGATGCCTCGGACGGCATAAACGGATATCTGTGTACCGGCAACAGTGCCGTCCACTCCATGTGCCGCAGACCGAGCGTGCCGATGCGGCGATAGTCTCGGCTCAGGCCCTCGTAGGTCTCGTGGTGCTGCTCCGGCTGCGGAATTGGGAAATCCGGCGGACAGTGCGGCAGCGTCCAAACCTCTTCATTGTTGTTTACGCTGAAAATAATCTTGTACACTTACCGCACCTCCTTATGTGTTGCCGAGCGCCGCCAGCACCTTGCGGCCGACGTACTCACCGACCTGCTCAGTGAACTCACGGTTGCCGATCACGTTGCCCTGGATGTTGACGTTGACCGTCACGCTCCGACCGCCTGCCGCCTTGACAGACACATCATGCGGGATGATCTGCGTTCCGCTCGGCAGGTTCATAATTTCGCCGCCGCGCTCGTTGACACGGGTTAGGCCGCCGCGCCAGTAGGGCGTACCCATGGCGTTGCCGAGTCCCGGCAGGCTCAGCAGGCTGCTGGGTGTCGGCTTAGGTATCGTCGTAGTGGTCGAGGTCGTGGTCTTGACCGGACCGGCCGTTGTAGTCGTTTTGCTGCTGGTCTTGGTCTGGGTCGTCCCCGTAGACGTGCCCGAGCGATTGCCCGTTGTGGCATTGTCTACCCACTCGATAGCGTCGCCCAGGACACCCTTTGCGCCCTTGTACAAACTGCCCAGGATGGGGATGCTCTCAATCTTATCATTGAGCCACGACAGCTTGTCTCCGACCCATTCCAGAGCCGTCTTAGCGGCGTTTTTAACCTTATCAAACGCACCGGAAAAGGCAGTACCGATTTTGATGCTGACGGTCTTGAACTTATTCCAAAGGCTCTGCGCACCGGCCTTGATTGTGTCCCAGTTTTTGTAGAGCAGCACGCCCACTGCAATCAGCGCCTCGATAGCAAGGATAACTGCACCGATCGGGTTTGCCGTCATTGCAGCATTAAGTCCGGTCTGCGCGACTGTTGCTGTGTCGGTGGCGGCAGCCTGACCGCCCAGTACACCGGTCATGGTCAGGAGAGTAGTAACCGCTCCACCAATTGTGCTGATAGAATTAGTCAAGCCGCTGTTAAAATCGAGCACCTTCTTCACGGCCCACATACCCGCCAGCGCCTTCAGTGTTGCAATCAAAGTGTCGGAATTGTCGCGGCACCACTGCACTGCATCTCCGGCTTTCTGCAGGGTCTGCGCAAACTTCTCATCAAACTGTTTTTTCAGATTGCTGAGATCCAGATTGGAAAGCCAATCAGTAAGCGCATCCGCCTTTTTCTGCACCCAGTCCAGCACCGATCCAGAGCGGATCGAGCCGTCCTCAGCTGCACCGGCCAGCACCCACAACTGACTTTTGAGTTTGGAACTGGTGTCTCCCACCTTGGCCAGCATCTCGTCCAGCGTCGCATGGTTACGCCGGGCGTTGATGACCTGCTGATTATTGGCGTAGAAGCTGTCCGCAGCCTTGTCGTAGGTCTTGGAGAGCGTATCCATGATCAGCTGATTGCGTTTGCTGACATCGGTTGTTTTCTCCAGCTTGGCGTTAAAATCATCCTCCATGATGCCGACCCAGTTCAGCGCATCAGCGAAAACGCCGGTCACCTGTCCGGTTCGCGCAGTCTCGTTGGCGGACTCTACCAGACCTTCGATCGGCAGCGAATCGCCAAATGTGCCATGCACGCCTGCGGCGATCCGCGTCCATTTCGTTACATCTTCCGCATTCTTTGCCATGTTGGCAAGCAGCTGGCTTGCCTCGGTCGCGGTGTCCGTATCACCAAGGATCGCATAGAAGTTGCGGTAGCTCTTGCGAGCGACATCGGTGGAAAAGCCCGCCGCCTGAAATCCAGCGTTTAACTTGCCCTGCGCAACGCGGTACTCCTCGGTGGCACCGTCGAGTGCAATGAACGCAGCGGTCATGCCTGCAACAGCCGCACCGGCAGCCTTGACACCCTTCTTTGCAAAATCCCCCAACGCCGTGAGCGATTTATTTTTGAATGCGACCACCTTGCGGGTGGCCTGCATCATGCTGTCATCAATATTCTTGCCGGACTTCTTCGCGGCCTTCGCCGCAGCGACCAGTCCGCCGGACATTTCATCCTTCAAGGTGAGGACGGTGTTGATAACCTTATTTTTAGCCACTATTCCGTTCCTCCTCCGGTGCGTATGCGCGGCAGACGCCTGCCGCAATCAGGTTTATCATATCCTCGTACCAGCGCGCCCGCCCGACTCGCAGCACCGCACGGTCTGCGTAGCTCATCTGCCGGATTTGCTCCGGCGTGATGCCTCGTACCGCATAAAACGCCGCAAGGTCGAGCACCGGGTCGCGCTCAATCAGTTTTTTACCGGGTCCTCATCCTCATCACCGGCAATCAGGCCGAGCCAGGTAAACAGGACTGCCGCGAGCGCATTGACCTCTTGGACATCCATCAGCGCCCAGATAACGTCGTACGGGTCGGTCACGCCGAGCGCGGTGTGCAGCTCCGTGTCCTGCAATGCCGGACAGCAGTCGTAGATCAGCTGTGCGCCGATGTTCAGCATCTGCGCCGGCTGCTCTCGTGCAGCGAGAAATGCCTCATAAGCATCCAGCTGTGCGGTATGCCCGATCTTTACAAAATCAAGCAGCTGACCGCCGACCTTAAACTGAATGACCTTGGCTTTGTCAGCCTTGCGCTGCTCGGCTTTCGCCGCCAGCGCGTCCAGTAACTTTTTATCCATATACCATTTCCTCCATAAATTCGCCGGTCTCCTCGGCGGTCTCGATCCAGGTGAGCCGCAGCATGACTGTCAGCGTCTCGCCGTCTGCGTCGCAGGTGATGTCGTCCTCCGGGATGAGCACCACGTCCTGCACGGTCACGCCCTCCCGCAGCGCCGTGCGGATCGCGTCAGCGGCGGCGTTCAGTTCGTCCCGCGGGCGCGTGCCGTCGGCGGGATAAAAATAAATCTCGATGTCGCAGCCGGTCTCGGCGTAATCGTCCGTGCCCATGCCGTCGGTCTGACCAACGTCAATGCGGTAACTGCGCCGCACCAGCGGAGCCTTAACATCGTCACGGATACGCCCGGCCGTCAGGTCGGCAGCCCCCAGAGCCGCGCTTACCACCGCGCCGAGCGCGTCGTCTATCTCTTTCCAACGGATCATAGCTTGTTAATCACCTCGTCCAGAGCGTCCTCGGCGGCCTGCTGAAACTGCTCGTCAAAGCCTTTTGCGGCTTCCTCGAACACGTTCTTGCCGTCCTGCTTCTTACCGCGCGAACCGTCACGCGCTTTGGGCGTCCATCCCTGCTCGACCAGATGGCCGATCGGGTCATTGGAGTACACGCGGATGCGCATTTGCCCCAGCTTTGTGTACACCCTGCCGCGTTTGATGCTTTTGTGGTAATGTCCGGCTTCGCGCTCGTACTTTTCACGCTTTACTGCGGTACGGTTGACTGACGCACGCGCCTGCTGAGCTGTCTTGCGGCGCAGCTTGCTGCCCTGATCTCGGAGCAGCTTTTTCTGTGCCTTCTCCAGCTCTTTCGGCTGTGCCAGTAGCTTTTCGGAAAAGTCAAACAGCTCCGAGCAGTCAAAACCATCACGAGCCATCGCGTGTCACCTCTCCCTGCCGCAGTGTGCAGTAAATCTCCACCCAGCCGCGGCGGTTATAGATTGGCAGCCAGTACGACACATCGAGCCGCTGACCGCGGATAATAAAGTACATCTCGAGGCACAGCTCCGGCAGGCTGGCACTCCGGCAGACCACGCGGTGCGTGATCTCGGCACGCTCGGCGTCACCGGTCAGCGTCTCCGTGCGCCCGCTTGTCGGGTTGACGGCCGCCCAGATTGTCCGGCTTTTGGTGTAGCAGTAGTCGGTCTCGCCGTTTGGCTGCTCCACCGGTGCGGCAAGCCATACTTCGGCGCGGTCGCGCAGATCACGCACCTGTGTTGCCATCGCCCGCACCTCCAAACGCACACACAAGCTTGAGTTGGTTTACCATCTGCCGCACGAGCGGCGGAACCGTAGCCAGGGCTGCGGCTGCATTGTCTGCACACTTGCCCTCGTACTGGTTGAGCACCATTGCCTGCACAATGAGGTCATACATCGCCTCGTGGCCGTCACGAGTGATACCGCACTGCGCGAGATAGCTGTCGCTCATCTCCGCAAAGCCGGTCAGCTGCGCATCGTCATCATCGTAGTCGATGCGGCAATACGCCTTGAGCGCTGCCAGTCGTCCTGCGTCGATCATACGACCACCGCCCGGAGTTCTGCCTCAGCGATGGCGATGGCCCGCTTGCGGGCGGTGTTCAAATTGGACACCGGCGGCTGCGGCTCTGGCTCTTGGCTCTGGCTCTGTGCAGCGATGTACGCCGCACGCAGCTTGTCCATATCAGGGACAGCTCCGCAAGCGTTGTAAATATTGTTCAGATTGAGCGGCTCGCCCGGCTGCTCCTCGCCGATGATCTCGTCGATCAGACCGGCGTCCAGCGCCGCACGGGCGCTGAGAAAGGTCTCGCGGTCCATCATGCGGCGCAGTGCGTCATGACTGGTCTTGCCGCCGACCTTGCTCTCGTACGCCGCGATAATGCTCTCGGTGATGCTCTCGAGCATCTGCATGCTCTCGCGGTGTACGCCCTGATTGCCCTCGGTGACCGTGCTCGGCAGGTGGATCATCACCTGACCGACCGGCGAGCACGCCGCCGTATCCGCGCCTGCCATCACGACAGACGCGGCAGAACCAGCAAGGCTCTGCACCTCGGCGCGGGTATGTACGCCCTGCCGGGACGCATTGCGCAGCAGGCTGTACATCTCAAAACCCGCAAAGACCGAGCCGCCGCCGGAGTTGATCTCCAGCACAAATTCCTCGTCTGCGGGATTTTCGGCAAGCGCCGACCGGATATCCGCCGGACAGGCCGCTGGGATACCCCACCAGCGCAGGATAGGCGCGTCACTGTCGGCCACGATGTGACCGTTTAAGCTGTATCTCATGCCGTGCCTCCTTACAGGGTCTCCAAAACCTCAAAGTTTCCGAATTTGAAGGGGATCTCTTCCTCGGTCTTGGACTTCTTCTCAAACTTTGCGAGCGTGAACTCGTCAATCGTAATGTCGCTGTACGCTACGCGCTCCGCGCGGTTTGTGCCAGGCATGGTCTGGCTGGTGATGATGGTGATGGTCGGCATCTCGCCGGATTTGTACGCCGCAGACATCAGGCTCAGCACATCACTGTCGATCTTGAGCGTAGTCAGCGTGCCTTCGCCCGAGTAGCCGTTATAAACGCGATAGGTAGCCGGATCGCCACAGACATTAATCTCCTCAAAATCACCGGAAACCTTGGCCTCAACCGACTGCAGCGTGGTCAGCTTTTTGCCGTTAAACCACGCGTGACCGCCGTTGCCGTGCATAATGCGATTGGGGTTAAATTTAGGCATTCTGTGCCCTCCTCTCTATAAATAGGAAGGGCGGCAGCAGCGCCGCCCTTGGGTCAGGCCTTACGCAATGGTCAGAGATACCGCAGCAGCGGCCTCGGAGTCGAACACCTGTGCATCCAGACGGGTGATCGCGCGGACCTCGGTGCTGTTGGTCTTCCATGCGTTGCCGCCGATGTCGGTCGATGCGATCTCAAGCGGCTGACGGCGGAACAGGGTCGCGTACTGGGTGAAATCACCGCAGTAGATCGGCGCCTTGCTGGTCGCGGTCTTGAGGATGCCGTTAGATACAACGGTAATGCCGCGGCCAAACAGCAGCTTGCCGGTCGAGCCGGTCGGATCAGGCTGCAGCAGCGGGCGCTTGTTGCCATCCACCAGCTGGTCCAGAGCGTTAAAGCCGTCCTGATTGGTCACAAAGTGTGCCGTCGCGGAGATTGCCGGGTCGAGCGTCTTGTTAAGCGCAGTCTTCAGCACCTTTACAACGTCCGTCTCGGTCGCGGCTGCGGCGCCGGTGTCGAGCGCGGCCAGCTTGGTGACAAGCAGGTTGTTCTCGGTGATGATCTGCTTCTTGGCGAGCCAACGGCTGATGTACGCCAGCAGCGCCTCGTCGGTGTCGCGCAGCAGGTCGTTGGAGACCGGCAGGATCAGCGCATAGTCCTCGACATTGTAGGCGATCTTGCGGAATGCCGGCTTGTCATCCTGCGGAATCTCAGCCATCTCGTCAATCTTGGTAAAGCCCTTGTTCGGCGCGGTATCTACCACACGCGAGCCGGACAGGAACGATACATTCTCGACCGCAAACAGGTCGGACAGCGGCACCAGAGAGCGGCGCAGCTCGTTAATGCGGGTCTGGATGTCCTGCGGCACCAGCAGGCCGCCGTCTGCCTCGACACCCTCGGTCATGGCACCGGCGTTTTCGGCTGCCATGGCACGGCGCAGAACGTCTGCGTTGGTCTCAAAGGCTGCACGCTGGCCGCGTGCCTGGGCGCGGATGCACTCCGCAAAGGCATGCACGCACTCGCGGCTGTTGACCGGCTCTGCCGCCGGAGGATCGGTGCCGCTGGTCGGTACGCCTTCCGGCTCTGCCGGTACATTCTCCTCGGCTTCCATGATTGCCTTTACGCGGGCAATCTCCGCATCAACGGCGGTGTTCTCTGCCAGCGCCGCGTCAAATGCGGTCTGGTCACCTGCCGCATCCGCCTGTCTCATGCGGTCTACAATGCCGCGCTTCTTAGCGAGCAGGTCAAGCAGTTTCTTCTTCATAGGTCTTGCCTCCTTAATTGTTGTTGTAGTTACGCCATGGTGATCGGGAAAATGAGGTCGGTCATCGAGCCGAGAATCTTGACGTTGGCCGTCAGATAGACAGTGCGCTTGAACGGGTTGGCCTTGACGGTATCATCGTCCCAGTCCGCAGCCTCGCTCTTGCCGGATGCCACCCACGCGGCACGCTGCGCGTCCACGTCGATGCTTGCCGCATTGGCGTAGTCCGGGTCAAGGATGCTCTGTTGCATCAGCTGCCGGAAGTAGCTGCTGTTGAGCGAGGCCACCAGCATCATCTGATTGTCGCGGCTGTTGCGGTAGTTGCCGAGGTAGGTCTCGCGGAATACGGACGTAATGTCGTCGCGCATCATGTCCATCGCCTCGACCGTCTCGATAAACTGCATGTCCTCGGTCTGAGTCTGGCCGTTGGTCGTGGTCATCGAGTTAATACCCTGTGCCACGCGGACATTGCCGTCCTCATCGTTGACAAGAATAAACTTGCCGCTGCCGAGCGCCGCGTCATTGTCCGCAACTTCCTGCACCTCGCTGAGATTGCTGCACAGGTAGTTGGTGCAGCCGCGGGTGACGTTGCACACCGCGAAGATACCGAGCAGGCTCGGCAGATAGGTCACGCCGTCTTTCTTGCCGCGGTCATCCGTGTAGGTGACCGACTCGTTGACAAAATTGACAACGTGCATATCGTCCGGTGCGGTGGTCAGGTTGTAGCAGACCGCCTTATAGGTCTTGTGCTTGGTGTTGTCCTGCGTCTTGACCCACGCAGACAGTGCCAGACCGTCAGCGGCATTCTGGCCGGCAATGGTCAGCCAGCCGGTCTTGACGCGCTTGCCGATCTCGGCGAGCGTATCTGCCAGAGCGCCGTCCGCGTCACAGCGGAACACATGCGCCTGATACGGTGCAAAGCCCAGCATGTCGCAGATGGCAGCATAGTTGTCTGCGGTGTACAGGCTCTCGTCCGCCTGCGCGGCGCTGAGGTCGCTGTACTGCTTGTGCGTAAATGTCTTGTCGGTGTCGTCTCTCACGATCAGGATTGCGACACCGCGCTCGCTGCGGCCGATCAGGCTCACAGCACGCTGCTCAAACGTAATGTCGATTTTAGGCATTGTGATTGCCATTATGGGGTCACTCCTTTCTGTTCCTCGCCGTCCGCTCCGTTGCGGCGGCGGCTCAGGTCCCGCCAGTCCTCCAGCGGGACGTAGTTAAGGCTTGCCAGACGGTCATCGCCGCCGGGCACGTCCGGCAGGTCCTCGAGTGCGCGGATATCGTCCACGCTGTACGCGCCGATCTCGCGCATGGACTTGTACCATGCAGCCCGAGCCGTCCAGTCTCCACGCAGCTCGCCCATCATGTTGCGGCGCAGCTGCAGGCCGCGGCTGCACTCGCTCTCAAGCAGCAGCTTGTGCGTGTCCTCCTGCTCGTGCTCGCTGACGATTGGGCTGAGCGTGCGCTGGATATACTCAATGGCCGCCTGCGTGTTGGCGGCATAGCTCTCCTTGCCCGCGCCGAGCTTGTAAAACGGAATGTTAAACAGCCGGGCAATGTCCTCGACGCTGGCAGCCTTACTCTCGATAAACTGCGCGTCACGGTTGGTTGCGGTGAGTGGCGTGTACTTGAGGCCGTTATCCAGCACCGCAATGCGGTAAGCGTTGTCCGCTCCGGAGTGGATGCTTTCCCACTCGGCTCGGATTTTGCTCTTGATGTCCACTTTCTCGCCGCCGATGGTGGTCGGCCTTGGCGAGAGATCGGTGTCGGTGGTCAGAATGCCGCTCACCTGACCGCCGTTGCGGTAGTAGTTGCTCTCGTACCGCTGCGCCTGCAGGGCCGCCTCGATGGTCTCGGCACCGCGGCGCAGATAGCTGATGCCCTCAAGGCCGTCTGTGCTGAATGCCTTGTAATGCAGCACATCGGTCGGCCAGAACTTGCGGTACTCCTGCGTTTTGGGATTGATGCCGACATACCACAGCTTGGCGTTGGTGTCGAGGATCGGCAGCATGTAGCCCGGCGCGATCGGCAGCAGCTCCACCGGCTGTCCCCACTTGTCGCGCAGGATGAGCGCGTAAGCGTTGCCGTAAGCAATACGGCGGCTCTCCATCAGCTTGTGATAGTCAAACGCGGTCAGGGCCTCGGTCGGTCTGCCGGTCAGCAGCCGCACCGCCGGATGGTCGGGCACCCGCTCGCGGGTCTCGCCGTCCATCAGGTAGATCGGCATTTTCGCCACACTGTCTGAGATGATCTCGATGCAGGCGTTGACGGCAGGCAGTTTCATGGCCTGCATTTCCTTGCCGCCAAACAGGGTGCTGCCGCCCGTGCTCCATCCGGTCGGGTCGTCCAGCGTCAGCGTGGTCTGACCACGGATGCGGTGTAAAATCTTATCTGCGATCATTGCTGCACCGCCTTACACGACCATCAAAATCGACAGCAAGATAGCGAGCACACCGCCCGCGATTGCGGCCAGCGGCGGCCAAATCGTGTAGAGTCCAACCATAATAACAACCACGCCGCCCAACAGCAGAGCGTCAGACAGCAGCGCGACTACGATTTTCTTCATCATTCACTTTCCTCCTCTGTCGGTGCGTCATCCTCCGGCGCGTCAACCAGATTATCCAGCAGTGCACACTCGCCTGCCGTCGCAATGCCGAGGTACGCCATCAGCGCCGCACGGCCGTAATCGTCGGTGCCGTTGTCGCGCTCCCAATATTCGGTCGCCTCGCGCCAGGTCATAGTGCGGTGCTCCGCGTTCACACCGCTCGCAATCAGGCGGATATCCTCCGCTTTGCTGATGTAGTCGATGCGTTTTTCTTTCTTTGCCATCTCTCTCACCCCTTTCCGAGCAAAAAATAAGAGCCGACGAGACAAATTGCTCGTTGGCTCTGGCTCTCAGGCTCTGGCTCTCTACCGCTTTCCCGCGTCGGCTCTGTTAAATTGATTTCCGGTGCTCTGACGGACGCGGCGGCGTTCCGTTACCGCCGTGCCCTGCGCAAAATTATTTTGGAGGTTGTTTCTCGGGCAGCTGCTGCCGCCCGTCACAGCACCGGATTTTACTTTTTGTGTGCGGTGTTCAAGTTGGACACCGCCTTGCGCATTTTCTTATGCGGGCACTCCCGCATCTGTCCGGCCCGCCGCCAGGCGCTCTCGCAAAAGCCCTGGACGTTGAGCATCGGGCACATAGCCGGACAGATTGTTCGATCTTGCATTGCTTTCTCCTCCTGCGCTCCGGCGGACGCACCCGCTCGTCTGCATTCCGGGTGCACCCGCTTGTATCCTTGCCACTCTGACGTGGGGGACGGCGGAATGGCTGACCACCGTCCGCCGCAGCGCAGGAAGCTGTCCGAGGCTCTGACGGACAGGCGAGGAATAAACCACCAAACCTCGCCTGCCGCTATACCAAACCGAAAGGAATCAGGCAGCCATTACACTGCCCGTCACAACCTCGGACGTATGTCTCACGCCTTACGGCGCTCTGCCCGCTCGCGCAGCATTTTGCTGAGCGGGTCCTCGTCGGCCTCATCCTTGGGCGGCTCCGGCATCACGAGCCTGCACCGCGCCGACACGCTCAGACCGAGCGCCGCCGCGGTGCTCTGGCACTGACCGAAGTAGATGTTTGCCGTTTTTGTCCACGCGCCGGACTCCTTGGCGTCGCCCTGCATGATCGCGCGGTTCGCCCAGTTCTGGGCGTTCTGCCAGGCGGCGCGAGCGATAAAATACCGCGCCAGCATATCGTAGTCAAGGTCGGAAAAGATATGCAGAGCAACCAGCTTTTTGGCCGTCGCGCGGTACTCATCAGCCATAGCCTTCGGCAGATATTTTGGTATCTGTATGCGTTTCGGCTCGTTGGCACGCACCTCGCTCTTGGCTTTTGCCTCGATCTCGGCGTTTGTCCGGTGTCCTGCCATGCGCCGTCGCGCCTGCTTGATGTCCACCGTGCCGTCCGCCTCCCGCGGAATTGGCTTGCTTGCTGGCATATCTCTCACCTCCTCACTTTAATCCGTTGATGATTTCGCGCTCTGCATCCGACAGCTGCCATTTTGTCGCGGCAGCCTTCTCGGCGGCAGCCTTCTCGGCGGCGGACTGGCTGCCAAGCAGCAGTCCGCCGCCGTAAATTGCCTTTCCAGCTTCGCGCTGCGCTTCTAACGCTCGCACCGGTGCACAGCTTTCCGGCATGATCTCCAGCGACATACCGTGTGCCGCAAGATAACCCAGTCCCGCCGCCGTTGCGACCTCGACAGGATAGGAATACTTCGGGAGCGGCTCCGATGAGCGGCGCTCGTCCTTCGCCTGCGCGTCTGCGGTGGTGCTCCGGTCGTGCAGCTCGTGGCTGACCGTCACCCTTGCAGTACCCATGTTGGTCTCAAACGAGGTATTCACGATCGCGCCGTTCTCGTAGGTAACAGAGCCGTGCGCGATGACCGAGTGCAGCCAATCCCGCCCGATCATACGGGCAAAGGCGGTCAGACTCGGTGCAAACAGGAAGAAATCAATGTGGTGTGCGTGGTAAAAATCCACGATCTCCGCCAGAATGGAAAACGGCGGATTGTCAATCACGACCGCACCGTCCGGATACGTCATTTTCTGATAGTCGCCGCCCGGATAAAACGGCCGTACAATCGGACGGTCTGCCAGACCGTACTTGTCAATCGCCCAGGTCTTGACCGCCTCGTACACTGGTGCAGGCGTGTAGCAGTCGTCCGTGGTTTTCTTTGGCTTGAATTTATCGACAAATGCTTGGTATTCCTCGGATTCTTCGCCTGCCTCAGCGGCAGACATTCCGGCCTCAAACGCTTCGGCGGCCAACGCCGCAACATCCGGCATATCCGTTTCGGGTGTGTCCGGTTTTGACTTAGGTTCGCCGCTTTTCGGCTTGTTCTCGCCCAAGGCATCCGCCAAAGCCGCCGGATCGTCAAAGATCATGGTCTCCGCGTCAAATCCGGCCAGAGCAAGGTCCATGCCATCAGCCTTGATCTCGCCCAGCTCAAGCGCCAGCATCTCGGTGTCCCAGCCGGACTGCTCCGCAAGGCGGTTGTCTGCCAGAATATACGCGCGGCGCTGTGCGTCCGTCAGGTGCTCGACCAGCACGCACGGCACCTCGGTCATGCCCTCGGCCTGCGCCGCCAGCACACGCCCATGCCCGGCGATGATATTCCGGTCGCTGTCGATCAGCACCGGATTGACAAAGCCAAACTCCCGCAGGCTCGCTCTGATCTGGGCGATCTGGCTCTCGCTGTGTGTCCTCGCATTTCGCGCATAGGGCACCAGCTCCCCGATCGGCACGCGCACCATCTGTTCCGGCATAAACCACGCCGCTTTTACCTCGCCCGGCCCTGCCGAACCGACGCTTTTCTTGTTTGCCATTCCAAAACCTCCAAAATTCCCGCTCCATTGGGAAAAAATCTCGCACGAATAGGGGGCTGCGGTCAGGAGCGCCCCGCCGCAAAACTTTCCGAGGGTGGGGGGACTCCGAGAAATCTTGAGATTTCTCGCCAAGTTCGCGCACACCCACCTGCCTGCGCCCGTCCAAGCCTTCCGCCTTTCAGCGTCGTCTGGCCTTGCCTTTAGCCCTGCTTTCGGCTATGGTCTTTGCGCTGTGGCAGCTGTGACACAGGCTTTGCAGATTGCTGCGGTCCGTGAACTTCTCCCAGTCGCCGTTATGCGGCTCGATGTGATCCACGTCCGTCGCTCTGGTGCGAACGCCATGCCGTGCACACTCCCGGCACCATCGCTCACGCAGCAGCTGTGCCGGCCGCAGGTTGTCCGTCCAGATCGGCAGGCTGTACCAGCCACGCCACCGGCGGCTCTCTGTGCTGCGCCGTGCGCTGTCCTTGGGTCTGTGCTTGTCACAGTACCCGCACCGCACCAGCTCCCGGCAGCCGGGATGCAGGCACGGCCTCAGCGGCTTACTTGTCATACTCGAGCATGTCGTGCAGGGCGGACTCGGTAGACGTGATGATGCTCTTGAGCCGACAGATGCGCACCGTCAGCTTGTAGCGCTTCTCAAAGCTCGGTTCAAGCTCACGCTCCCGCAGCAGATCAAGCCGCCGCTGACGCAGCCGATCGAGGTTGCGCTTATATTCTGGTATCATTTCGCGCACCGTTTGCACGCCACTCACCGCCTTCCTGGCAAAAAATAAAAGCCGAACAAACCACACCCATCTCTGGTGCAGTTTATTCGGCTCTGGCTCTCAGGCTCTGGCTCTTCCCGTCATACGTGATGACAGTCTCAGTTCTGCAGAATTTGCAGAACAGCGGAAAATTCCGCAACACTGTGCGTCCCTTGATTGCGACCACGTTGGTCGGCCGCTTGCATCGCGGGCACACAAGTTTTATTCTTTTGTCTTGATTATACACCTTTCGTCCTCCTATGTCTACCCGTTCGCTTTCGTTTCTCCACAACCGTGTCATATGTTATAGAGCATTCCAAGCCAGCAACAACGCGCGTGCGTGTGCGCGTTGCGTGTGTATTATAATAGGTATTTTTCGGCATTAAATATTTAACAAATCGGCAGGATGCAATCTCATTTCTGCCGCCGCCCTCATCGAGCACCTGTGCTCCGGGCGGTGCATCAACGGTCGTCCCGTCGTCCACCCACTCGTAAGTGGTGACAGGTCGGGCAAGGTTGCGGCTGCCGACAAACTGCTTTTTACCGTTGAGGCTGGCTTCTCGGCGCTCTTTGGTGAGATAGCCAGCCCAACCGTCGTATCCGCGCTCGCGGATGTAGTTGAGCTGGATGTCGTCACCCCAGATCCAGAGCGACCGCATCAGTTCCAAGTCACCGCCTGCGGCGTTGATGATGATGTGCGCGTGTGGTCGGTGATCACCGTGCCTGCCCTCGAGCACATAAATGTATTTCAGATCTGGAAGACCTCGCGCTTTGCGGTAGGCCCGCATCTGCGAGAACACTTTGCCGAGGTGTTTGCGTGTCACGTCGGCGCTGTCCGGCAGGTCCGCATCTCGATAGGTGACGGTCAGTACCAGATCGGTATCGTCAAAGTTGGTCGCCATCAGCATTTCCAGTTTACGCTGCGCCGTGTTGGCGTTGGTGCGTTGGATCTGTTCCTCCGTCACCTCGCGGATGCGCTTGCGCTCCTGTTTGCTGGCGTTTGGTCGCGGCACCGTGTAGGTGATGTCCCACACCAGCCGTCCGGCTCGGATTGTCTTTCTCCTCTTCATTCAGCCCTCCCGGTGTCCAAATTGAACACCACAGCGGACGAGTTTCCCCGTCCGCGTGTAGTTTTATAGAATATCCGCAAAATTTCGGTTTGTCAAATATTTTTTAGTTCTTTAGATGCTGGCGCATGATTTCGACCGCCATGCGGCAGGCCTCGTCGCAGGCGACCAGCACCTTCTCTTTGCCGCGCAGTCCGCCATAGTATTCGATCTCGCCTAACGCCTCGGCCGAGGTTTCCGGGTCGAGGATGCGGATTGCTTGGTTAATCGTCATGGGTGTTGTCCTCATCCCGCAGATGATGCATCAGGAAGTCGGCCTCCGGCACATCGCAGAACTCGTCCTTGTTGCGGCCGACCACGAGGAGCGGACCGACGAAATCCACGCCGAAGAACCGGCAGTTGTACGGCATTCCGAGCAGCACTCCTTCCTCGTTGCAGATAATGACGGCATCCGATGCAATCGTTACGGTTTCGATGTAGCCGCCGACTTCCTGCTGCAAGGCTTTCAGCGTATTCTCTACCTCTACCAGTTCCGGTTCACAGCCGGGCTTTTTACGGATTGCTTTCATATCTTCCTCCTACTTCAAATACCGCTCGATCGGCTCAAACGGAATGGTGAACTGCACATTGCCGTCGTTGATGCTCAGTGTCTTGCCGATTTCATCGTTGGTGATGATGCAGTCGAACGTTTTCGGCACCATGAATGGAGAACCCGATACGTTCACACCTCCGTCGACGCGGACATGCAGATTTTTAATCTTCTTTTTCTTCATGCCTCGTTACATCCCAACTCCTTCAGTCGTACCATCGGGCACTGCTCGCACTTGTCTACCAACGCCTCATAGTCCATCTCAAACGGAAACTTGCAATACTCATCACAGAACTCGCTTGCAAGTTTGTTCACCGTCTGCTCCCAGCATCCTGTATGGAATACCGGACCAGAGCGCACGCCCTGTCCGCAAAATTTACACTTCGCCATTATTCCGGGAACACCTCCGTCCACGCGCTGACGAGGATGTTTGCCTCGCATGCTTCATCGTCCAAATCCGGGAAGAACCATTTACCGTCACGGTAAACATACTCACCGTAGCGATTAGAGCAGCCGCACAGCTTACACAGCACCCGAGCGCCCTCCGGCGGCCGCTCCTCGGTGTACTTGTGCCAGATGCTGCACGCCGGATGGTCGGCAATCATCTCAAATGGGTCAATACCGACCGATGCTGCCATCTCAAACAGCTCCGCAAGGTCAGGCACACAGCCGAACGGCTGCGAAGCCCACAGCCAACTCATATTCCACCGGAAACGCTTATCCTCAAAATCATCAGCGCACCGAATATCCTTGCAGGCCAGCGCAAAGCGGATATTGCGCCGAGCTTCTGCCAGCGGCGAAGCGTTGAACTCTGCCAGTCTGCGTTCCCGTTCCTCGTTGTCCTTGACCTTGTTTTTCTCCCGCTCAATGCGCTGCTTGACCTTGCCGCACACGCGGTCACAGTTGGCGGCAAGCGAGCACTCATGGCAGCAGCCCTCGCAGTGCCCGCCTTTGACCCATGCGGCACGCTTGTCTGCACCGGTGCAAGGCTCTATGCAGGGCGATGCTTCCGGGCAGGTCAGCGGTGTAAAGTCAAATTCCGCCGCCTTGCGGTGCGCTCTAATCTTCTTGCTGTCCAAATTCCAATAGCGGTCTTTGTATGCTCCATGCAGCTCCCTTTGCAGATCTGCATCACACTGGCTCAGCTCATAGGCGGCGCTGTCGTTGATGCGGTGGCACTTAAAATCGCCTTGCCAAGCCTTGGTCAGCCCGTTGTTGATAGCCTTTGCCCTGGCGATCTGGCTCTCGGACGTTTTGAGCACCTCGGCAACATAGCTGCGCAGCTTGCCCGGCAGCTCGACCACGCCGCGTGCCTGCAAATCCTTGAGCGCGGCCTCAATCTCCTTTGCCGCCTGGCCGGTGTACTCAGCGGTCAAGCCACCGCCGCCGCGTGCCATGGTGTTGGTCCAGTGCAGGATCAGCACCTGCAGGGATGAGTCAAGGTCAGCGTCAAGCACGATACAGGGTGCGGTCTTGCGGTCGAGCAGCGCCAGCGCGTTCCTCCGGCGGTGTCCTGCAAGGAGTAAGTACCCGCCCTCGGTCTTGCGGCGCACTACAAGCGGCTGCTGCAAGCCGATGACCTTGATGGACTCGGCCAGATCGTCAATGCCGGTCTGCGTGTAAGTGTTGGCGGCGTTCTCCTCGATCTCGGCGAGCGGAATCTGCTCCACCCGCATTTCTCCGGTGTCCGATTTGGACACCGCCTCGCCCATCAGCTCCGCAAGGTTGAATTTCTTAGCCATTACAGTCCCTCCATAATCTCTTCTACCCATGCCCGATAGTCACGGGCAGCCGCCGAAGTCGGCGACCAGCGCGTTACCGGCTGGGCGGCGTAGGTGCTCTCCGTTACCTTGTCAGTGCGGCGGATTTTTTGTGAAAACAGCGGGATCGGGCTGTGCTCACGCAGCCACTCCTCACTCTGGCGCGTTGCGTCTGCATTGTGCCAGATCGTCAGCAGACCGCGAACACTGCGCTTGGCAAGGCCGGTGCTCTGCACACTGGCAATCTGATCGGCAAGCAGCCGCATGCCAGCCATCTCAAACGCGCCCGGTTTGATCGGCACGAAGACCATATCACTGGCAGCAATCGCCGAGATGCACGGCAAGCTGAACGACGGCGGGCAGTCGAAGATCATCACGTCGTACGCATCATCCTCGACCAGTGCGTCACGCAGATCTGCGTACACGCGAACCGCACGTTTGCGATCAATGTCCGCGTCCAGATCGACCGATGCCAGCTGCATGTCGGACGGGATGATATCTAGATCGCGGTAAATGGTGTGCTGGATGACGTCCTCGTAGTAGGCCGTACCGCCATCGAACAGGTCGGCGGTGCTGCAGGCATCCGGCACGACTCCGATATACTGCGAAGCGTCACCCTGCGGGTCGCTGTCTACCAACAGCACGCGCTTGCCATAGTCAGCAGCCAAAATGCCTGCAAGGTTTACGGCGGTGACGGTCTTGCCGACGCCGCCCTTCAAATTCACTATGCTAATCGTTTTCAAGATGTTTTCGCTCCCGCTCTCTGCATCAGCTGCTCATAGTCTTTCTTGATTATGCCAGACCCGATCAGAGCCATGATATACTGCATCGCCTTGTCGGCAGTCTCGTCATTCGTCGCCTGGCAAACTACGCGATACAGCGAGATCAACGCACGGCGGATGTCATCACCCAAAATCTTTCCGTCCGCGAAATCAAATTTGCATTCGGCCTGTATTCCGTTAATTTTAATCTCAATCATGCTGTTTCTCCTTCCGGTTTCGTTTGATATATCTCAGCACCGCGCCGAGGGCTTCTGCCCTCTCACGGTACTCCCGCCGCATTTCCGGCGGACAAACCTTGCTTTGCGCGTACAACCGGCGGCGCTCAAACCGCAGACGCGGGATTGCTTTGCTTAATCTCATGCTGTTGCATCATCCTCCATCATGCGTAATTTGGACTGGTAAAAGCCCTGCCACTGCACCAAAAATCGCTGCTGTGAGCCGCAGAACCAGAACGGGATGCGTCCTCGCATGCCGTTTTTGTTTTTGACAATCTTAACGACGCGCAATCTGCCAGCTTTAAGGTCAGCCATCGCCTCTTTATCGCTCTTGACCTCCTCTTCGTCCGGATAATCCAGCAGCATAATCACGTCTGCGTCCTGCTCAATCTGGCCGGAGCTGCGCAATGCCTCCATGCCTTCGCCGCCTCGGCTAAGCTGGCTAAGCGCGATCACACACACGCCGCTTTTGGCTAATCTCTGGAGTCCGGCTGTGACCTCCGTTACAGTCTCGTACTCTTTGCCGACGTGCTTAGGATTGCTCGACCGGACAAGCTGCAAATAATCCACCACAATAACATTCGATCTGTTATTGTTGGTTACAGCGCGTATCTCCTCGACCGTCATGCCACAAGCGTCGTAAAAATTAAAATTGTGGCTTAAAAGCTGCTTTGACGTCTTAGCCAAGGCCAGAGTCTCATCTTCCGTCAGCTCTCCAGATTGGATATGCGCCAGATCAACGCCTGCGCGCAGCGCCATCATGCGATCCTCCATCGTTTGATTATCCGTCTCAAACGAGAAGAATGTTACGTTATGAGTCTGCGCCATATGTAACGCTACCTGCAACGCAAACGCCGTTTTCCCGGCGCTGGGTCGCGCACCGATTACGATATAGTTTTTGAGATTGGCCTTAACAAACCTGTTAAGTTCATCAAAACCAAAGTCGAGATATTGCCGCTTAACGCCTTGATGCTCTTGGAAATCAACCTGCAGATCGGTCATCGTGTAATTGCGCTTATCATTTCCGGCTGAAATTACGCTGTTTATGCCCTCGATTTTCCCGATCAGCTCCTCTATCGGCAGCCCCGCGAAATTGACATCTAACGCCTCGCGGAGCAGCTTTTGCAGGCGGTACCGCTTGGACATCTCAAGCAGTTTGTCCACATACGTGTCGCAGTAACGCGCCGATGGCGTGATCTGCTCCAGCTCCTTGAGCCAAGACATAAACTCTGCGCCGCACGCCGCACGAACGGTCAGCGGGTCGATTACGTCGCCGTTTGAGTACATCTTGCGGCAAGTCTCAAAAATCTGGCGCGAGATGCCGGTCACAAAGTCCTCCGACTTAACTCGAGCAAATACCAGCGGAGCGTTTACCGCGCCGTCCGCAATCAACGTGCCCAGCACGCTATCCTCGGCCTCGTGGTACAAATCCATCATATCAGCCATTTCAGTTCTTCCCCGCCTTTCTTCGGCGGCTTAGCTGCCGCCGGATTATCGTACTTGCCCTCAAGCACCTTGACCAGATTATTCTCGTTCAGCAGCCAGTCAAAATCGGCCTTCCAATGGCGGTCGTTCTGGCCGGCGCAAAAGCTGCTCGCCTGTGCCCTGCGGAACGCCTCATCGAGCTGCTCCGGTGTGTAGCCCTTGCCGTAGATCAGGCGCACCGCTCGGCGGCGCTTGTCCGTCAGCCGGACGACTCTCGGCAGGTTGGTGCAGATGGCGTTGTACCGGTCTGCAAGCTGCTGCGGCTTATTGCTTATTTCGGGCTTATTTGCCTTATCTTCCTCTTCTTTTATCTGTGTCTTTAACTGTTCATTAATCATTTCACCGTTTGGTGACAGGTTGTCACCGTTCCGTGACAGGGTGGTGTCACCAAACGGTGACACCTCACCACCAAACGGTGAAATGGGTAATTTGCTCTCGTCGAGGGCGTAAAACAGGGTGCGGTCATGGCTGTCCCTGGCGTAGTTCGCGGTCAGCAGAACACCCTTGTCCTTGAGGTTCTTGACGATGCGCTCAATCTGCCGCCGTGACCAAAACGGGAACAGTTTTTCCATTGCACGCAGGCTGTTGTACGTCCAGTATCGGCCTTCGTGATAGTGCCGGTCGTTGGCTGCGTTCTTTTCGATCCAGAACTGCAGGCGCGAGATGAAAACCGCACCGTCCACGCCGTACATCTCAGCCACAGCACCGTCAAAATGGAAATTCATGTGTCAACCTTCCCCTCCTTTCGCCTCTCGCTCAGCATGATGCTTGCCTTGTACATATCGATGTTCTGGCGCAGATGATGATACAGACCGACCATCACCAGAAATTCAGCCAGTTCTCCCGGTCGGCTGCTCTTCTTCTCTGCCAGCTCCGCGATTTCTGTCCACAGCTCGTCAGGGATTGGCAGTCGCACGTTTACCTCATGCATCGCGCACACCTCCCAACAACAGCGCCAGACCGACCACCCCGGCCAGCACCGTGCCCCACAGCGGCAGCGTGCCGTTGTCCGTCAGTCCGGCCGTGAGCAGCAGCAGCGTAAAGCCGATGCCGACCATGCGCGGGCGCACGCCCTGACAGCCGCCATCGAGCACCTCAAAATCCGGTACTTGACGGTCGATGGCTGTGGTGGTATAATTATAAATACAAGATGTTTTTGCATTGACGCTCAGTACGGTTGCCGCCGTCTGGGCGTTTTTTCTTTGTCCGTTTTTCAATTTTCTCGCTCCTTTGCTGTCTCGCCGCTGATCAAGGCCATCTCTGCCAGATAGGCCCGCCGCAGCATACGCTGCACAATGGCGTTATATCGCGATGATTCATCATCGTCAATTTTGCGGTCGAGGGCGATCATCGCCAGATCGTGCGCGTCGGCACGCTCCTGCTCATAGTCCTCGCTCTCCAAGCCGACCTCCAAGGCCAGCTGCTGCAGCTCGACATTGCTTTCCGGCCGCCGCCACAGTGTACCCAGCGGACACCGGTTGCAGTAATATCCGCGCAGCCACGGCGCACGATACGCCTCTGCCATCTCAGCCACGCGCACCGGCGTAGGTGTCCGGTCCTCCTGCTCGATAGCCTGCAGATTCCGCACCGACCAGCCAAGCATCTCGGCTGCTTTTTCCTGCGTCAAACCCGCACCTTCGCGGGCACTTTGGTAGATATTCTGGTATCTTTCCATCGTTGTCCTCGCTTTCTTCCTTGTGATAAAATTATCACAGAATGTAACCGATACGCTGTTGCCGCAGCGCTTCTGTGTCGGCCTGCTCCTTTGCTTTTTCAAAACGCAGGACTTCATCCTGGCGGACCTTCCAGCCTGCAATTTTTACTGCTGACAGTTGGCCGCTCCGGAGCAAGGTGCGAACGTATGACGGCGAGCACATCCAGCGCTCGGCAAGCTGATCGACAGTCATATACTTGTTCGATGCCATTTAGACTACCTCCTTTTCGTCCTTGTACAGATCGTCCAGCGTGCAGCCGAGGTAGATTGCGATGTCCGGCAGCAGTCGGGACGGAGGGTACAATCCTTCGCTCTCCCACTTGACTATTGCGGTCTGGCCAACACCAAAATGTGCCGCCATATCCACCTGCCGCAGACCCTTTGCCTGTCGCAACTCTTTAATCCGTTTCATTGTGTCACCTCCTAATATTACTCTCTGTGTTATTTACTATATATCACTGCGAGTAATATGTCAAGCTATTTTGAAAATATTTTTCACTTTTTGAAATATCATATTTTCTGATATCACAAAAAGTGCTATTATACCAACGAGGTGAACTGTATGATACGCATTAAAGAGTTGCGCACCGAAAAGCAGATATCACAGAAAGATTTAGCCAAGCACTTCCATGTGGCACAGAGTACCATCTCAAGCTGGGAAAAAGGCGCACGTGATCCGGATACAGCCACGGTAGCCGCACTGGCTGCTTTCTTTGGTGTATCAACCGATTACCTGCTTGAAAAGACCGACATTCGATCCGATACGCGCACAACGTTGGACGATGATGACATCAAGTTTGCGCTTTTCGGCACGACTGACATTGACGATGCAACATTAGAGGACATCAAGGCATACGCACGTTTCAAGCGTGAACAATATAGCAAAAGGTAACTTTATGGATCGCAGAACGAGCTTATATCTATACGCATGGCGGAACCACATTGACGTGGACTACTTCCCCATGCAGACAGCCGAGGCTTTCTCGGTTCCAATCGGTGGCACTTGCGCCATCGCTCTGGACCCGACCAAGATCCGCTCCGAAGCGGACGAGGCAGTCAAGCTGTCGCACGAACTCGGCCACTGTGTCTACGGCGGATTTTATAATCAGTACACACCGCTGGATGTCCGCGAGCAGCACGAGAACAAGGCAAACGCCTGGGCAGTATACCGGCTTATCCCTTGGGGTAAGCTCAAGCAGGCCGTGAAAAGCGGCATCACCGAAGTGTGGGACTTGGCCGAGTATTTTGACGTGACCGAAGATTTCATGCGTTGGGCGCTCTCCTACTACACAGAGCGCAAAAACTATAAATTTGAGTAAAAAAATAAAGGTGTTCAATTTGAACACCTCGACAAAGGGGTTTAGGATATGGGATTCAGATTTCGCAAATCTGTAAAAATCGCACCCGGCGTGCGGCTCAATATCGGCAAGAAGTCGGTCGGCATTTCCGCCGGCGTCAAGGGTGCCCGCGTGTCGGTCAACAGTAACGGTCGCAAAACTACGACCGTCGGTCTGCCTGGCACCGGTCTGTCGTACAGCAAAACCGAGAAGATCGGCGGCAGCAAGACTAAAGCCGCCAGCACGTCGGCCTCCAATGAACCGCTGGATACCATTACCCGTCCCGATCTGCCGCCCGCACAGCCGCAGGAAGAAAAGAAGAAAAACGGCTGCTGTGGCTGTGCCGTATATGCTTTTATTGCATTGCTGATTATCGGTGCGCTTGGCAGCTGCATCGGTGGCACGGATGATAAAGACAAGCAGACCGATACGGCTAACGATGGCACACAGGCCGCAGTCATTACACAGCTGACGCAGACAAGCGATGCTGTTACCGAGATTGACCTCGGCAGCAGTCAGACCCTGACCTATACCGTTGATCCGTCCGACTTTGCGATGACCGCTGACGCAGTATATGCCACCACCTCAGACAGCGATGTGCTTGCCGTATCGGCGGAATGTCTCAGCGATCCGGCACGCGTAGAGGTGACGCTTACTGGCAAAGCCGCAGGCACCGCAGACTACACCGTTCGCGCCGCCGACAGTGATGTGCAACAGACCGGACAAGTTACTGTCCATGATCGAGCAGCCGAGCAGGCAGAAGCTGAGGCTAAGGCCGAACAGGAGGCAGCTGAAAAGGCTGCGCAAGAACAGGCAGCCGCCGAAGCTGCAGCGGCTCAGCAAGCAGCGCAGGAGCAGGCCGCCGCTCAGCAGAGTGAGACTGTTTACATCACGCCCAGCGGCAAGCGTTGGCACCGTTCCGCAAGCTGTGCCGGCAAGAATGCCCGCGCAGTCACGATGGATCAGGTCGGCAGCCGCACGCCCTGCCAAAAGTGCGCATAAAAATAAACAGCAGACCCTCTCCCCTTGGGGTCTGCTATATTTTCAATCATGCAATCGAACAAATGTACGTTTTTGGAGGTTTTTATGGCTAAAAACACAATAAAAATCTGATTATCCGCTAAAACACAGTATCTATCAGCATTTTCAAGGAAACAAACACATCAATTTACTACTTATTTACTACCATTGAATGAGCCTTGATACGCAAGTTTTCCTAGATATGCAAAGATATGGTACAGCACATCAGTATTGAAACAAGAAAAATTGAATAACTCATAGACTATGGAACGCCTAAAATGACGTTCCTTTTCTATTTTCAGCCGTTCATTATGGACGGTTATTTTATTACCAAAAATGAAAGGAGCATTAGATTTATGAAAAAGATGTTAAAACGATTGTGTACGGGCTTCTTAGCTCTTGCAACTGTCGTTACTGCTTTGCCGACTACACCCGTTCATGCAGAAAGTAAGCAATACTGGACGGAGTCAAAAGAGCGTGTCGGTATCGTTGAAAAAGTAATGAATGACGGTTCGATTGGTTCTACCTTTAATGAGGGACATTTGACCGTTGAGGGCGAGGACGCTTACTGTATCGACATTAACACAGACTTTAAGAATGGCTACAAGACCAGAGCTGACGCAAGCACCCGTATGAGTGCCGACCAGATAAGCGACGTTGCCTTATCTATCGAATATGTAAAACAGTACACAGACAGCCACAACGGAATAAGCAAAAACCACGCCTACCTTTTAAGACAGCTTGTTGTCTGGCAGAGATTAAGCGTACATCTTGGCTGGCAATGCGATAACGTGCGAGCTTCTTATGATGAAATTCCAAAGGCAACGCAGGACGAAGTTTTCGCTGGTGCAAAAGCCTTTGTCAAAGAGAATAAAGGACGCTATGAATGTGGCGGTTATATCTACTCTGGCGAGGGGCAGGAATTGGGACAATTCTGGGCGAAACTCAATGTTGGAAATGCGAAACTTCAAAAGACTTCCAGTAATACCAGCATTACAGACGGTAACGGGAATTACTCTATCGCTGGTGCGACATACGGTGTCTTTGCTGATAAGGACTGCACGAAACAGCTTGCCACCCTTACGACTGATGAAAACGGAAATACAGATGTCGTAGAGGTAACGGCTGACACAGTCTATATCAAGGAATTATCCGCACCAGCAGGATATAAGGTTGATACAAATATATATTCCTTAAAGGTTGAAGCTGGAAAGACAGCGACCTTGAACGTATCAGATACACCAAAGGTAACAGACACTTTGATTGAACTCTTCAAGATTGATATGGAAACACAGAAAGACAATCCGCAGGGGAACGCTTCTTTAGCAGGTGCGGAATTTACATGGAAGTATTATACTGGCTTCTACAATAAAGACAATCTCCCTGCCGAAGCTACAAGAACATGGGTTACAAAGACAATCGCCGAAACAGACAGCGACGGTACAATCCACTATGTTACAAAATTAGCGGACGCATACAAGGTATCTGGCGACAGTTTCTATATGCAGGACGGCAAAGCCGTTCTTCCACTTGGAACACTAACCGTAGAAGAAACAAAAGCTCCAAACGGTTACTTGCTGGACGGTGCATATATGCAGGCTGGCGATAAGTCCGAACAGATTAAGGGCTTATATGTAACACAGATTACCGAGGACGGCGACCTTGCCGTATTGACTGGAAGTAACCAGTTTTCTGTATCAGACAAGGTTATCCGTGGCGGTGTGAAAATTCAGAAACGAGATTTAGAAACGGGCGATACAAAACCACAAGGAAGTGCCACTTTGAAAGATACTGCCTTTGACATCATTTCCTTAAATGATAATGCGGTACTGGTTGAGGGCAAGCTATACAAGAAAAATGAAGTGGTAAAGACAATCCATACAGACATTGAGGGTGTCGCTTCTACGTCTGCTGACCTTTTACCTTATGGAAAATTCCGTATCGTTGAGAGTGAAGCTCCAAACGGATATTTGACAGACGGTGCAAAACCGATTGATTTTGCAATCACAGAGAATGGAAAAATCGTTGATTTAACCGACGAAGCCCATTCTATCTACAATCAGATTAAGCGTGGAGATATTGAGGGCGTAAAAATCGGAGCAGGCACACACAAGCGTCTTGCTGATGTTCCCTTTAGGATCACAAGCAAGACAACGGGCGAAAGTCATGTTGTGGTAACTGATGATAACGGGCAATTCTCCACTTCTTCTGACTGGGCTTCTCATAAGCATAATACCAACGCAGGAAAGACCAGCGAGGACGGTGTATGGTTTGGAACTTCTAAACCAGACGACAGCAAAGGGGCGTTGCCTTATGATACCTACATCATTGAAGAAATGCGTTGCGATAGTAACAAAGGCTTTGAGCTTATCCCACCTTTTGAAATCGTGGTATCAAGAAATAACCTTGTGATTGATTTAGGTACTTTGACTGATGAATACGAAAAAGAAATCTCTATCCATACCACAGCGACCAGTAAGGACGGCGAAAAGACAATCCTTGCAGGAAAAGAGGTAACAATCGTTGATACCGTCAAATTAGACGGACTTACAAAAGGCACAAAATATCAGCTCAAAGGCTGGCAGATGTTAAAGGAAGAAAACACCGAGCTTCTTATCAATGGAAAGCGTGTAGAAAATGACTATACCTTTATCGCTGATGATGAAGCTATGAAAGTGGAAATTACTTATACATTCAATGCGTCCGAGCTTGGCGGTAAAAATCTGGTAACATTCGAGGAATTATACGATTTGAGCAATCCAGAAGAACCCGTAAAAGTTGCGGAACATAAAGACATTGAGGACGACGGACAGACGGTACTTATCACAGAGCGTATCATCAAAATTCATACGACTGCTACCGATAAGGACGGCAACAAAGAGCTTGAAGCTGGAAAAGAGGTAACAATCATTGATACCATAACCTTAGAGGGCTTAGAAGTCGGCACACAGTACAAACTTGTAGGCTGGCAGATGTTGAAAGAAGAAAATGCAGAGCTTCTTATCAATGGAAAACGTGTGGAAAGTGATTACACCTTTACCGCAGACAGCGAAACTATGAAAGCGGAAGTTGCCTTTACCTTTGACGCTACTTCTCTTGACGGCAAACAGCTTGTAACTTTTGAAGAATTGTACGATTTAAGCAATCCAGACGAGCCGAAGAAAGTTACCGAGCATAAAGACATTGACAACGAGGGACAGACGATTACCTTTAAGGAAAAACCCGAAGTCCCAGAAGAACCAGAGAAACCCAAAACACCACAGACACCAGATACACCGCATAAAACAGACAGTCCAAAAACGGGCGATAACACGAACCTTTACGGACTGCTTGCATTATTACTAACTTCTGGTGCTGGACTGGCAGGTATCTTCTTCTGCAAACGCCGTAAAATGAAGAAATCATAAGGCGGTAACGATATGAGAAAAGAAAAATCACGTTCTCCGCCGATACCGTGTCGGCAGACTTCCGCTTATTCTGGCTTGTCTGCTACTTACCTGCAAGAACACGGATAGTCAAGGGTGCGTAAGCATTTATTTTACCCTTTACTATCTGGGGACTTGCTGGTACTTCCCTAACCGCCAGAATAAGAAATCACTATCAAAAACTTATCAAATATAGAAAGAAACGAGGTAAAACAATATGGAAATGAAATATGTCGTGCCAGATATGGCACAGTCTTTTGGAACACTTGAATTTGCAGGCGAAAGCGAGCCTATCTTTGAAAGAGATAAAAATAACCGCAGGGTCTTAGCCAGACGAAGCTACAACCTTTATTCTGATGTGCAGAAAGGCGAAAATGTTGTCGTGGAAATTCCCGTGCAGGCTGGCGAAAAGCATTTCAAGTATGAACAGAAAGTAAAACTTGTCAATCCGAAATTATACGGCAGAGGTTACGCAATTGGGGATATGGGACATACCGATTATGTGTTACTTGCTGATGATATTGTAGCAGTTGAAGAAAAGTAAAGGAGTGAAAATATTATGAGATTATCAAACGGTTTTGTTATTGACAAAGAGAAAACATTTGGAGAATTAAAATTTACAGCAGTGCGTGATGTATTCTTGCAGAATGAGGACGGGACACCGAGTACCCAGCTTAAAAAGCGTATCTATGATTTGAAGTGCAGTCTGCATGGTGGAATTATCCCCGTGTCTGTACCGCCAGAAGTACCAGTAAGGGAATTTCCGTACAATGCAGTTGTGGAGCTTGTCAATCCAGTAGCCGATACGGTATCACGAAAAACCTATACGGGTGCAGATGTGGACTGGTATGTAAAGGCAGAGGATATTGTGTTGAAGAATAAAGGCAATCAGAACGCAGGCAATCCACAGAACCATGTACCGCAAGGACAGATGAAAAAATAAATGTGAGCCCATATTTTTCTTGTAACTTATATATAGAACCGATATAATTAGTTGAAAAGTTCTGTTTTAAGCCATGTAAAACTATTTTGACAAGGGAAAATGGCAATGTCAAAGGCTTTTGACAGACAAAATAGCTATATTCATATACAATAAAGGAGAAGATTCAAGATGGATATTGGATTACAAATCAAAAAATTTAGGGAACAACAAAAAATTTCTCAAGAAGAACTGGCTCTTAAAATATTTGTTTCAAGACAAACAATTTCTAACTGGGAAACAAATAAAAGTTGTCCAGATGTTAAAAGTTTAATTACTTTATCTAATATCTTCAATGTGTCTTTAGATAATTTTATAAAAGAAGATATAAAGGAGATGAGGGAGATTGTAGAAAAAGCAACTATTAAAAAGTTTAATGTGATAAGTGTAGTTTTCCTAATTGAATTGATAGTCGTAGCCATAAGTGCCTATCCTTTATTTAGTATTAAGGGAAATATAGGAATTATTATTTGGTTATGCTTGTTTGCAATAACGCTCTATACGGCAAGTAAGATTGAAAAATTCAAAAAGAGCCATGACATTCAAACCTATAAAGAAATTTTGGCATTTATTGACGGAAAGCAATTAACGCATGATGAAACACAACAAGAAATAGGAAAAAGAAATTATCAAAAAATCATATTTGCATTCATTGCAGGTGTAATCGCACTTATTATATGTTTTGTTGTAATTTTTATTTGCCAGCATTTAACAAATTAAAAGGGAGGAGAAATCATGGAATTTTGGCTTATTATGATTGGCTTTATAGTTATGGGCGGAAGTTGTTCATTAGCAGGTACTTGGTGGGATAGAAAAAATAAAAAAGATAAAAAAGAAGAAAAGAAACAATAAAATTTACACTTTATTGTTGATTAAGCAGTTAGTCTTAGGATTGACTGCTTTTTTCATACCTAGAAAGGATTGATTTATGCGTATGATTTGGAACAAAGGACACCGTATCAGAGCCAGCGACAAGCACCTTGTCTACCACTTTTCCATAGGGACGCTTCTGTTTGTATTCATGGCGGTTCTTCTGCTACTGAACATCAAACAGCTCATGCGTACCGACTGGGAACATTTCAGCTTGTTAGAAAACGGCTTGACGCTTTCCCCTTACAACTTCATAACTGTGCTGATAGCGACTGGTGTTTGTGCATTGGTCGCTTTTCTGTATTACCGCTTCTGTTACGACAGTTTCAAGAAGCTATTGCACCGTCAAAAGCTGGCACGAATGATACTGGAAAATAAGTGGTATGAAGCCGATACCGTACAAGACAGCGGTTTTTTTACTGACCTGCAAAGCAGATCAAGGGAAAAAATCGTCTGGTTTCCAAAGATTTATTATCAAATGGAAAAGGGATTGCTCCATATCCGCTGTGAAATCACGTTAGGAAAATATCAAGACCAGCTTTTACGGTTAGAGGATAAATTGGAAAGTGGCTTGTATTGCGAGCTGACCGACAAGACCTTACATGACGGCTATATTGAATACACCCTGCTTTATGACATGATAGCAAACCGCATTACCATTGATGAAGTATGGGCAGAAAACGGCTGTCTTAGGCTGATGAAAAATCTTGTGTGGGAATATGACGCACTCCCTCACGCTTTGATTGCTGGTGGGACTGGTGGCGGTAAAACTTATTTTCTGCTGACGCTCATTGAAGCCTTACTGCATACCAACGCTGTCCTTTATATCTTAGACCCAAAGAACAGCGACCTTGCAGACTTGGGAACAGTCATGCCTAATGTCTATCACACCAAAGAAGAAATGATTGATTGCGTCAATGCCTTTTATGAGGGCATGGTACGGCGAAGTGAGGAAATGAAGCAACACCCGAACTATAAGACGGGCGAAAACTACGCCTATCTGGGACTTCCACCCTGCTTTCTTATCTTTGATGAATATGTAGCGTTTTTTGAAATGTTGGGGACAAAAGAAAGCGTGAGCTTACTTAGCCAGTTAAAGAAAATCGTTATGTTAGGGCGACAAGCAGGTTATTTCCTTATTGTTGCCTGCCAGCGTCCAGACGCAAAGTATTTTTCAGATGGTATCAGAGATAACTTCAATTTCCGTGTGGGACTTGGGCGTATCAGCGAATTAGGTTACGGTATGCTGTTTGGTTCAGATGTGAAAAAGCAGTTTTTCCAGAAGCGTATCAAGGGGCGTGGCTATTGTGATGTGGGAACAAGCGTCATAAGTGAGTTTTACACGCCTTTAGTCCCAAAAGGACATGATTTTTTACAGACTATCAGCTCTCTTGCACAAGCAAGGCAGGACGGGACGGCGACGTGCGAAGCGAAAGGCGACGGCACGGACTAGCCGTTGCTGGTGTGGCGTCAGCCACGCCAGCAGGTAAAACCCCTCGGTATCTAACAGAGGGGTACGTTTGCAAATAGACAATAGACAAAAAACATAGGAAACATAAGGCTTCTGGCATGGTTTTCTAGCAAAAATCGGCTGTGAAGTCGCCTTAAAAAACTTCACACTTTACAGATTGGGGGTATGGTTCTGAATGAAGAACAACGGATAAAAGAATTACGGGAGAAACGGATTGCTTACGGTATCTCACAAGGCAGGCTGGCGGTGGCTTCTGGTATCACAAGGGAATATTTCAACAAGATAGAAAGTGGAAAAATGAAGCCGTCAAAGGAACTTCTGGAAACTCTGCATAAGGAACTGGCAAGGTTCAATCCAGAAGTACCGCTTACCATGCTGTTTGATTATGTGAAAATTCGTTTTCCCACGCTGGATATACAGCACATCATCAAAGATATATTAAAACTGAATATCAATTATATGCTCCATGAAGATTACGGACATTACAGTTATACGGAGCATTATTCTTTAGGGGACATCTTTATCTATACGTCGGCTGACGAAGAAAAAGGTGTCCTTTTAGAGTTAAAGGGGCGTGGTTGCCGACAGTTTGAAAGTTACCTGCTGGCACAACAAAGAAGTTGGTATGACTTTCTCATGGACGCACTCATAGACGGTGGCGTGATGAAGCGTATCGACCTTGCTATCAACGACCATACGGGTATTTTGGATATTCCAGAGCTTGCGGAAAAATGCAGGAAACGGGAATATATCGGAAAGTCCAGAAGTTATAAGTTTTATCAGTCGGGCGAGCTTATCAAGCATAGAGAGGACGACAGAGAATATATGGGACGCACCCTTTATCTTGGTTCGCTAAAATCAGATGTGTATTTCTGTATCTATGAAAAGGACTATGAGCAGTACGTCAAGTTAGGGACACCGCTGGAAGAAGCCGACATTATCAACCGTTTTGAGATACGGCTTAGAAATGAACGTGCCTATTATGCAGTACGAGATTTGCTGACCTATTATGACGCAGAGCAGACTGCCTTTTCTATCATCAACCAGTATGTGCGGTTTGTTGATGAAGAAGCAGACAAGCGAAAAAATGACTGGAAACTCAATGACCGCTGGGCGTGGTTTATCGGCGATAACAGACAGAGCTTGAAGCTGACGACAAAGCCAGAGCCTTACACCTTAGACCGTACATTGCGGTGGGTACAACGGCAGGTAGCACCGACCTTGAAAATGCTGAAAAGGATTGATAAGGGAAA
The DNA here is from genome assembly GCF_003480365.1 of Butyricicoccus sp. AM32-19. NCBI lineage: Bacteria > Bacillati > Bacillota > Clostridia > Eubacteriales > Butyricicoccaceae > Butyricicoccus > Butyricicoccus sp. AM32-19. The sequence goes on from NZ_QUIX01000006.1 coordinate 39,977, forward strand.
CGGAACAGACTACATGAAAACTATCGAACAGCAGGCAAAGCTCACAGAAAAGCATGAAATGATAATCAAACAGCAGACGACCCCTGCAAAAGATTTAGTAGAAAGTTAGGAGTGATGAAAAAATGTGGGAATTATTGAAAGACTTCCTGCTGGTATCTGTTGGAACGGGTATCGGCGTAGCCTTGATGTGTATTTTAAGTGTTGGCAAAGGAGCTGACTATGAAATGAAGAAATTAAAAGAAAGCGAGGACAAATAACATGAATTTCGGGCAAAATTTGTATCAATGGTTTTTAAGCAACGCACAGAGCTTAGTGCTTATGTCGATTGTGGTTATCGGTATCTACTTAGGGTTCAAGCGTGAGTTTTCAAAACTTATCGGTTTCTTGGTAGTTGCCTTGATTGCTGTCGGCTTGGTATTCAATGCTGGCGGTGTGAAAGATGTACTGTTAGAGCTGTTCAATAAGATTATCGGTGCATAAAATTTTATTGTGGGGCTGATGTATGGGTGCTATAATGTGAAAAAAGAAGTAATCGAGGTGTTCTATTTTGAATGAGAGAGAAAAAATTATTCGTTTATGGTTTGATATGTGGTTGAAACAGCAAGACTTAGGAATAGATAAAATTTTTACAGAAGATGTTGTTTATACGGAAAGCTGGTGTCCTAAATATGAAAATCTTAAAACAGTAAAACATTGGTTTAATGAATGGAATACTCGTGGTAAAGTCATTATTTGGGATATTAAACAGTTCTTTCATAAAGAAAATCAAACTGTCGTAGAATGGTATTTTAAAAATGAAATGAATACGGGAAGCGTTGAAGAATTTGACGGTATTTCCTTAATTGAATGGACAGAAGATAACAAAATCAAATCATTAAAAGAATATGGTTGCAATCTGAATAACTATAATCCATATCAACACAGCGATAACCCTCAATTTAGAGATGAAAAAACAAACTGGTTTTAAAACTTAATCAAATTATATCCATATACATAAAGCAGTTAGTCTTAGGATTGACTGCTTTTTTCTTACCTAAAATCAGATTGGAGTGATGAAATGAGCGATATTTTTAAGGATATGCAGGCAAACGTCGGCTGTGATTATATTTCTAACCTGCCCTCTTACAAGCGTAAAGTGTGGCATGAAATGAAGCGATTACCGCTTACGAATTATGATATAAAACAGTTAGAAGATTTTTCAAAGTATGTGTTTGGTATGTCGTACCAGAGCTTAAAAGATGTGATGAAGCAACAGAAAGGACGTGAGGAACAATGCAGGAAACAAGGGTGCTGGTGGAAACGAGAGGAACAACTGGCGAAGAAACAATATCATACTGGTTCGACCTGCCGATAGATGTTGCCGAGTTTGAAGAAAAGTTAGGTATCGGTGCAGAAAGTGGGGATTATCGTATTATCGAAAAGGTGTTGCCTTATGCTGATGAAGTCCACGAACACACCAGCGTGTACCAGCTCAACGAATTAGATTTTATGTACCGCCAGCTTTCAAGTGATATGCAGGAAGAATATGTATCACTACTTACGGTGTTTGAAAATTTAGAAGCACTTTATATTTGCAGGAACGTGATTATTGTTTATCCCGACTGTAAAAGCATGATAGATGTTGCAAGGCAAAAGCTGATGAACGACCCGATGTTCAAGCATTTATCCGAGGACTGTCAAGAATACTACTTTGACTTTGAAGCCTACGCTTCTCACTTGCAGGAACACGGGAAATTTTTAGTAACAGAACACGGTATCTTTGAACTGCCAGAGTAGGAAATGAGGTGGTGCTTATGATTGATGATATGGCGGTTTATATTGCTAATCTTGGCAAATACAATGAGGGCTATTTAGTCGGTGCTTGGTTCACGTTCCCCATTGACGAGGAAGATGTGAAAGAAAAAATCGGCTTGAATGAACAGTATGAGGAATACGCTATCCATGATACCGACAACTTTCCCATTGCGATTGGCGAGTATGTTTCCATTGAAGAACTCAATGAGATGTATGAAATGATAGAGGAACTTCCCGACTATATTGTAGAGTGTCTGGACGAATTTATCAGCCACTATGGGACGCTGGAAGAAGTCGTGGAACATAAGGACGATATTTACTATTATCCCGACTGTGAAACCATGACAGATGTTGCCTACTACTACATAGACGAATTGCAGGCACTTGGGGACATTCCACCCAGCTTACAGAATTACATTGACTATGAAGCCTACGGGCGAGATTTGGATATGGGCGGTTGCTTTATTGAAACAAGCCGAGGTATGTGCGAGATACCATATTAACGCTGGAAGATCAGCGACAAGCATTGTTGCTACTGACAGCGTATTTCTCTTTAAGGGACAGTCTGAAAATGGCTGTCCTTTTCTATTTTGAAAGGAGCTGAAAGAACTTGAAAAAGATTAAAAGCTACACGGGTATCTGGAACGTGGAAAAAGTCTTGTATGCAATCAATGACTTTAACTTACCCTTTCCCGTTACTTTTACACAGATTACATGGTTTGTGATTACGGAATTTATCATCATTCTGTTTGGGGATATTCCCCCACTTTCCATGATTGAGGGAGCATTTCTCAAATACTTTGGTATTCCCGTTGCTCTCACTTGGTTCATGTCGCAGAAAACCTTTGACGGAAAGAAGCCGTACAGCTTTTTGAAATCACAGATAACCTATGCCCTGCGACCAAAAATCACTTATGCAGGAAAAGCCGTAAAACTGCATAAGCAGATATTGAATGAAACAATCACGGCAGTAAGGAGTGTGAACTATGTTCCCGATAAAATATATTGACAATAACCTTGTCTGGAACAAGGACAATGAGGTGTTCGCCTACTATGAGCTGATACCATACAACTATTCTTTTCTATCCGCAGAGCAGAAATTTATCGTGCATGACAGTTTCCGACAGCTTATCGCACAGTCCCGTGAGGGTAAAATTCATGCGTTGCAGATTGCCACAGAAAGCTCAATCCGCAGTATGCAGGAACAGTCAAAGAAGCTGGTAACTGGAAAATTAAAGGAAGTTGCCTGCCAGAAGATAGACGAACAGACCGAAGCGTTAGTATCTATGATTGGGGACAATCAAGTGGACTACCGCTTTTTTCTTGGCTTTAAGCTCATGGTTACGGAAGAACAGCTCAATCTGAAGAACATCAAAAAATCGGTGTGGCTGACGTTCACAGAATTTCTCCATGAAGTGAACCACACGCTGATGAATGATTTTGTTTCCATGCCGAATGATGAAATCAACCGTTACATAAAAATGGAAAAGTTACTGGAAAATAAAATCTCCCGTCGCTTTAAGGTGCGTCGCTTGGAAATCCATGATTTTGGGTATCTCATGGAACATCTTTACGGCAGGGACGGTATCGCTTATGAAGATTATGAGTACCAGCTACCAAAGAAAAAATTGAACAAAGAGACGCTGATAAAATACTACGACCTTATCCGTCCGACAAGGTGTGTGATTGAGGAAAGCCAGCGGTATTTACGATTGGAACATGAGGACAAGGAAAGCTATGTGTCCTATTTTACCGTCAATGCGATTGTAGGAGAGCTTGATTTTCCGTCGTCTGAAATCTTCTATTTCCAGCAACAGCAATTCACATTCCCCGTTGATACGAGCATGAATGTAGAAATCGTGGAAAATCGGAAAGCATTAACGACCGTCCGCAACAAGAAAAAGGAACTGAAAGACCTTGATAATCACGCCTATCAAGCAGGAAGTGAAACCAGCTCAAATGTGGTGGACGCTTTAGACAGCGTGGACGAGCTGGAAACTGATTTAGACCAGACAAAAGAAAGTATGTATAAGTTAAGCTACGTCATACGGGTGTCTGCACCCGATCTTGACGAGCTGAAACGCCGTTGTGATGAAGTCAAGGACTTTTACGACGACCTCAATGTAAAGCTGGTGCGTCCTGCTGGGGATATGCTGGGGCTTCATTCTGAATTTTTACCAGCCAGCAAGCGATATATCAATGACTATGTGCAGTATGTAAAATCAGATTTTTTAGCTGGGCTTGGCTTTGGTGCGACACAGCAGTTAGGAGAAACTACGGGTATCTATATGGGCTATTCTGTTGATACGGGAAGAAATGTGTACCTGCAACCGTCCCTTGCCAGTCAAGGTGTAAAAGGTACAGTTACCAACGCTTTAGCGTCTGCTTTTGTCGGTTCGCTTGGCGGTGGGAAATCGTTCTGTAACAATCTTCTGGTATATTATGCGGTGCTGTTTGGCGGTCAAGCACTTCTGTTAGACCCTAAAAGTGAGCGTGGTAACTGGAAAGAAACGCTCCCAGAGATTGCACATGAAATCAATATCGTAAATCTTACCAGCGATAAGGACAATGCAGGGCTTCTTGACCCGTTTGTGATTATGAAGAATGTAAAAGACGCTGAAAGTCTGGCAATCGACATCTTAACATTCCTTACGGGTATTTCTTCAAGGGACGGCGAAAAATTCCCCGTACTTCGTAAGGCAGTACGCTCCGTTACCCAGAGCGACAGTCGGGGCTTGCTCCATGTGATAGACGAGCTACGCCGTGAAGATACGCCCATATCAAGAAATATCGCAGACCATATCGACAGCTTCACGGACTACGACTTTGCACACCTGCTGTTTTCAGACGGTACGGTAGAAAATGCTATCAGTCTGGATAATCAGCTCAATATCATTCAAGTAGCCGACCTTGTACTGCCAGATAAAGATACCACTTTTGAAGAATACACGACCATTGAATTGTTGTCTGTGTCTATGCTGATTGTGATTAGTACCTTTGCCCTTGATTTTATCCATTCGGACAGAAGCATTTTTAAGATTGTCGATTTAGACGAAGCGTGGGCGTTCTTAAATGTGGCACAAGGAGAAACCTTATCAAATAAGCTGGTTCGTGCTGGGCGAGCTATGCAGGCAGGCGTTTATTTCGTTACCCAGTCTGCCTATGACGTGTCAAAGGAAAGTCTGAAAAACAATATCGGCTTAAAGTTTGCATTTAGAAGCACGGATATAAACGAGATAAAGCAGACCTTAGAGTTTTTCGGTATCGACAAGGACGATGAGAACAACCAGAAACGCTTGCGTGATTTGGAGAACGGACAATGCTTATTGCAGGACTTATACGGGCGTGTCGGTGTGGTGCAGATACACCCAGTCTTTGAAGAACTGCTACACGCCTTTGATACCAGACCGCCCGTACAGAGAAATGAGGTGGAGTGATGAAAGAAAGGATAAAAGGTGTGTTCACAAAAAAGAAGATTTTCCACTTTCTCAAAATGGCTCTGTTCGTGGTGGCACTCTCCCTTATCCTGCTTTCACTTTTGGGGACGGTGGCTCATGCGACGGGGCTTGTAGACGATACCATAAACGCAGAAAATCTTTATTCAAAATATCCCCTTTCCAACTACCAGCTTGATTTTTTCGTCGATAATAGCTGGTCGTGGCTTCCGTGGAACTGGCTCGACGGTATCGGAAAATCGGTACAATACGGGCTGTACTGCATTACCAACTTTGTCTGGACTATCAGTTTGTATTTGAGTAATGCAACGGGCTATGTGGTGCAGGAAGCCTATAAGCTGGACTTCATCAATGATATGGCAGACAGTATCGGAAAGAGCATACAGACCCTTGCAGGCGTTACCGAGAACGGCTTTTCTTCTACGGGCTTCTATGTTGGTTTCCTGCTTCTCATTATCTTAGTGGTGGGAATGTACGTTGCTTATACGGGACTGATAAAACGGGAAACCAGCAAAGCACTTCACGCTGTTATCAACTTTGTGGTGGTGTTCGTGCTGTCCGCTTCATTTATTGCTTATGCTCCCGACTATATCAAGAAGATAAATGAATTTTCATCAGACATCAGTACCGCTTCTTTGGATTTGGGAACAAAAATCATGCTCCCTAACTCCGACAGCGAGGGTAAGGACAGCGTGGACTTGATACGGGACAGCCTATTTTCTATTCAAGTGGAACAGCCGTGGCTCTTGCTTCAATTCGGGAACAGCAACGCAGAAGAAATCGGGACAGACCGTGTAGAAGCTCTCGTATCGGCAAGTCCAGAGGACGAGGACGGGAAAACCAGAGAGGAAGTCGTGAAAACAGAAATCGAGGACAACGACAATAACAATCTGACAATACCGCAGGTCGTGAACCGTTTGGGTATGGTGTTCTTCCTCTTGTTCTTTAACTTGGGTATCACGATATTTGTATTCTTGCTTACGGGCATGATGTTGTTCAGCCAGATACTTTTTATTATCTTTGCAATGTTTTTACCTATCAGTTTTTTACTTTCCATGATACCGAGCTATGAAAGCATGGCAAAGCAGGCAATCGTGAGAGTATTTAATACCATAATGACACGGGCAGGAATAACGCTCATTGTAACGGTGGCATTTAGTATTTCCAGTATGTTTTACAACATTTCCACAGACTACCCATTCTTTATGGTGGCGTTCTTGCAGATAGTATGTTTCGCTGGTATCTACATGAAGCTGGGCGACTTAATGAGTATGTTCTCACTTAATGCTGGCGACAGTCAAAGCATGGGACGACGCATATTCCGCAGACCGTATCTGTTTATGCGACATCGGGCTAGGCGTATGGAACACCGTATTGCAAGGGCGGTAAGTGCTGGCGGTATTTCGGGCGGTGTAGCTGGTGCGGTGGCTGGAAGTGCCGTTGCTGGCAAGAGAGCCGAAAGAAAAAATACGGCTTCTAAAGAAAATCGGGGCAATACCACTTCCAGCATGGGACAGCGTGCAGGTTCAAAAGTCGGTGCTGTTTTAGATACGAAAAATAAAGTGAAAGACAAGGCAAACGCTGTCAAAGAGAATATCAAGGATATGCCGACACAGACCGCTTATGCGGTGTATTCCGCAAAGGAAAAGGCAAAGTCCAGCGTGTCCGACTTCAAGCGTGGCATGGTGCAGGAACAGCAGTCCAGACAGACGGGACGCTTGGAAAAGCAGGAACAGCGTAAGAAAAATATCGCTGACAAACGTATGGAGCTTCAAAAGGCACAAGAAGCAAGGCAGGTACAGCGAAAGGCTGACGGATCAGCGACAACGGGAGCTACCCGTCCCCATGAGCGACCAGTCACAGCTTCAACCATTCCAAAGCCGAGTGTTGAAAAAATGCAGGAAGTCAAACGCCCAGCCACAGCTCCAACTCCGAAAGCAAGTGAGCCAGTCAAGACAAATGTTATCAAAGAGCGTCCGTTATCTTCTGGTGCTTCTGATAAGAAAGCACCCCAGCCTACACAGACAGTACATAGGCAGAATGTAGAAAAAGTGGTATCGCAGGAAACACGCCAGAATGACACCAAAGACCGCAGGATAAAGGTTCAGCAGACCCAGAGCGTCCAGAAGAACCAGCAGACCATAGAGAAAACCCGTAACCTTGTAACGAAGAAAGGACAGAAGAAAAAATGAAACTGAAACATATCGCTATCATTGGCAGTCTGTTTCCTATCCTCTTTTCTCTGGTGCTTTTCTTTGGCGTCCTCATTAGTGCGGACAGCGACGACGAGAACAGCAATTTTTCTTCTGGCATTACGGGTATGAACCTATCCGCAGAAGTCTTGAAACATCAGCCTATGGTAGAAAAATACGCCAGAGAAAACGGTATCTCCGAGTATGTCAATGTGTTACTTGCTATCATTCAAGTAGAAAGTGGCGGTACGGCAGAAGATGTTATGCAGAGTTCGGAAAGTCTTGGTTTACCGCCTAATTCCTTAGATACGGAAAGCTCAATCAAGCAGGGGTGTAAGTATTTTGCGTCCCTGCTTTCTTCCTGCAAAAATCAAGGTATCGACGACTTGAATGTAGCGATACAGTCTTATAACTATGGCGGTGGCTATGTGGGATATGTGGCAGGAAAAGGAAAAAAACACACTTTTAATCTTGCAGAGAGCTTCGCCCGTGAGAAATCGGGTGGAAAGAAAGTAACCTACACCAACCCGATAGCCGTTGCTAAGAATGGGGGCTGGCGGTATGGCTATGGAAATATGTTCTATGTGGAAGTAGTCAATCAGTATTTAGCAGTTCCGCAGGTATCGGGAGAACTGGCACAAAAGGTAATGAATGAAGCGTTGAAATATCAAGGCTGGAAGTATGTGTATGGTGGCAGTAACCCGAATACTTCCTTTGATTGTTCGGGATTGACGCAATGGTGCTATGGAAAAGCTGGTATCTCCTTACCGAGAACAGCACAAGCACAGTATGACGCAACCCAACATCTGCCACTCTCGCAGGCAAAAGCAGGCGATTTGGTGTTTTTCCATTCCACCTATAACGCTGGTTCGTATGTAACACACGTCGGTATTCTTGTTTCGCCGACACAGATGTACCACGCAGGCGACCCGATAGGATATGCAGACCTAAGTAGTAGTTACTGGCAACAGCACTTAATCGGTGCAGGACGAGTAAAACAATAGAAAGGACTTGAAAAATATGTTTAAGAAGAATAAGAAACAGACAGAAACTATCAAAGAACCAAAAGAAAAAAAGGTGCGTACTGTCAAGGTAGGCACACATAAGAAAACCGTGATTGCGTTGTGGGTGGTGCTTGTCGCAAGCGTGAGCTTTGGGGTGTATAAGAATTTTACGGCTATCGACCAGCACACCACCCATGAAAAAGAAATCATTGAACTTTGCTTGCAGGACACCAACGGGATAGAAAATTTCGTGAAAAACTTTGCGAAGTCCTATTACACATGGGATAACAGCAAAGAAGCTATCGAAGCAAGGACGCAGGCAATCAGCGGTTATCTGACAAAGGAATTGCAGGACTTAAATGTAGACACCATTAGAACCGATATACCGACCAGCTCCACGGTTACAGATGTGATTGTATGGCATATCGAGCAATCGGGAGCGGACACTTTTTCTGCTACCTACGAAGTAGATCAGCAGATAAAAGAGGGAGAACAGACAAGCAATGTGAAAGCAACCTATACTGTAAAAGTCTATGTGGACGCAGACGGGGATATGGTAATCGTTCAAAACCCTACCCTTGCACCAGCAGTTGAAAAATCAGACTATGAGCCTAAGACACCAGAAGCAGACGCAAGCGTGGACGCTGATACGGTAAATGACGCTACCGCTTTTCTGGAAACATTCTTTAAGCTGTACCCAACAGCGACGGAAAAAGAGCTTGCTTACTATGTATTGGGAAATGTGATTGAACCTATCGGCAGGGACTACCTTTATTCTGAACTGGTAAACCCTATCTTTATAAAGGACGGCGACAATGTGAAAGTCAAGGTTGCGGTAAAATTCATTGATAATCAGACAAAAGCGACGCAGGTATCGCAGTATGAGCTTGTGCTACATAAGGATAGTAACTGGAAGATTGTAGGATAAATGATATAGCGTGCATTTCCTATCAGATTTGCACGCTTTTACAAAACGACAAGAAAACTGTGCAAAAATATTGACTTGTAATGACCGAATGCTATAATATAAATGACAAGTGTACTTGGTATTATTTGAAGGGAGCGTTATATAATGGATAAAGAAAAAATACTATCACAAAACAAAAAAGAGAATCTATATCTTGATGAATACGAAAAACATATTAAACTTCAAGGGAAATCTTTTGGCTTAATGTTTGTTTTATTTATCTGCATTTTAATTCTTTTCATTAAAGCAGTTTGTAAAGAACCTTACTATGACATAATGACAATTATTGGGTCTGTGGCATTTGGCTCTATGGGTTATGAAGCACATATTTCAAAAAATAAATCCAAATTTGTTATTGCTTTATTCTTTTTTCTATTTATGGGGTATTACTTTTATAAATTTTTAATGGTAGGTTTATAGAATGGACGAACATTTAATTTTGCGAAACAGATTAAAAACTGTACGAAAAGAAAAAAAATTATCACAAACAGAATTAGCTGAACTAGTCGGGGTTTCTCGGAATACAGTTAGTTCTATTGAAACTGGACAATTTAATCCAACAGCAAAATTGGCATTAGTGCTTTGTATAGCTTTAGATAAAAAATTTGAAGAATTATTTTATTTTGATTAAAGGAGAGAACGATTATGGAATTAGAGGAATTGATTGTTGAAATAGTTATAGGATTGTTTTTACTTTTTACATCTTATCAAATAGGTATAAAAGAGAATATTACTTTATTACATGGTTATCATTATACACAACTTGACCCTAAAGATAAAAAGGTGTTTACAAAAAAAATAGGAATAGGCACTTTACTGGTTAGTATTGGTATTCTTGTTATGCCGATTATCAATTTAATCTCTCATTCTGAATTAGGCTATTACATAGGTCTTATTTTGATTGTTGTAGGAGTGTTTTATATCATATTCATCATTGTAAAATACAATGGAAAACTTATTAGCTTTAAAAAGTAGAATTGAGGTATGAATATGATAGGACTGAACAAAAGAGATATAAAAAAGGCATTGAAAGCTGGTGCAAAAGCTGGCGGTGTATCATTGGCTGATGTTCGGGCGGATATTGAAGCTACGATTGATGAAGCTATGAATAGCACCGACCCAGAGGTGCAGGCAAATTTCAAAAAGTATTTTGGGAATAAACGCCCTACACCAGAAGAATATATTTATATCATTACGAAAAAGACAAAGGCAAAATTATAATAAAAGGGTCGTGGAAATGCTTCACAAAATTGTGATCTGCATTATCACGGCTCTTTTACTCTCTGTTTACTTTCAAAACTGTAAGTGTAATTGAATACTGCCCTTGCTATAATTTAATTGTATTCCAAAACAAATAAATGTGGCAGGAAGAAAGGAGCGATTTTTAATGGAACACATTTTAAATTTAGAGCAAGTAAAAAAATACTACGGGGGTAACTCTGGAAATATCACAAAGGCAGTAGACGGTATTTCTATGTATGTAGATAAGGGCGAATTTGTCGCAATCATGGGAGCTAGTGGTTCTGGAAAGACTACCCTATTAAACTGTATCTCTACGATTGATACTGTAACCAGCGGACACATTACAGTCAATAATCAAGATATTACCAAAATCAAGGATAAAGATTTTGCTGATTTCAGACGTGAAAATTTAGGGTTCATTTTTCAAGATTTCAACCTTTTAGATACTTTAACGATTGGAGAAAACATTTCTTTATCATTGGTTATCAACAAACAGAACCCTACTGATATTGAGAAAAGAGTTCATGCTATCGCCGATAAATTGGGTATTCGTGATATTTTATCGAAATTTCCTTATGAAGTTTCTGGCGGACAAAAACAGCGTTGTGCTTGTGCTAGAGCCTTAATCAATGAACCGAAACTGATTTTAGCTGATGAACCGACGGGAGCTTTGGACTCAAAAGCTTCCAGATTATTACTGGAAACAATGTCTGAAATCAACAAGAAAATGCAGGCTACTATTTTAATGGTAACACATGACCCGTTTAGTGCGTCTTTCTGTGAACGTATTTTGTTCTTGAAAGACGGTAAAATATTCAATGAAATTTTCAGAGGGGAAAAAAGCAGAAAAGATTTCTTCAATGAAATACTGGATATATTAACCTTGCTCGGAGGTGAAGTGGGAAATGTTAGGTAAGTTAGCGTATAGAAATACAAAAAGAAATATTAAAGATTATTTGATTTATCTGATAACCGTTACTGCATCCTTTTCTCTTATATTTGCTTTTAATTTGGTGGCAAATTCTGATGAAATTGTAAAGTTATGTTCCAGTATGGATGCATTTAAGAATTCATTGTTCGCTGTAAATATTCTTATTATTTTTGTGATATGCTTTTTGATCAACTATACAACGAAATTTATGTTTGAAAAAAGAAGTAAAGAATTAGGAACATATATGCTTCTTGGCATTAAGAAAAAAGAAATTGCCCACTTAGTTGTAATTGAAAATATACTGTTGGGAATTTTAGCATTTGTATTAGCTATTCCTATTGGCTTTTTATTCAGCCAGTTTGTGTCGTTAGTAATTGTAAACTTACTGGGTATTCCAAAAACTCTCTTTATTTCTTTGAATTTCGTTTCTATTGGACTATTGATAATTTATTTTTTAACTATTTATGTTTTGGTTTTGCTTAATCTATTAAGAAGAATAAGTAAAATGACGATACGTGATTTTCTTTATTTTGACAAACAAAATGAAAAGAAAATGTTCCGTGACAGTAAAAAAAGAAATGTCATTTTTGTTTTAAGTATTATTCTTGGTGCGATTTCTCTTTTTCTCTGGAATTCACGTTGTACTATGGATAATTTTAATAAGCAAGAAACACTTACTTATTTGATGGTAAGCGTAATCATGTTGATTATCAGCATTTATGGTATATCTACAACTTGTGCAGATATGTTCTTGACTGTTATCTTAAAATTTTGTATAATAGGAATTGAAGTTAAATTAGATGCTAAAAATTTGTAATTAAGAAGGAGGGATTCGTCATGTTGGTATTCCAAATGCGTAATGTAGATAAAACATCTACTGTTTTGAAACAGACTAAAAACAGTGATTACGCAGATAAATAAATACGTTAGATTAATTCCTACCAGTGACTAATCTTATGACTTTTTAAACAGATAACTAAAATTACAAACAAATCGTTTAACTTCTGTATTTATTTACAGATGTAATCACTTCAGGAGTGATTACATGAACAAAAATATAAAATATTCTCAAAACTTTTTAACGAGTGAAAAAGTACTCAACCAAATAATAAAACAATTGAATTTAAAAGAAACCGATACCGTTTACGAAATTGGAACAGGTAAAGGGCATTTAACGACGAAACTGGCTAAAATAAGTAAACAGGTAACGTCTATTGAATTAGACAGTCATCTATTCAACTTATCGTCAGAAAAATTAAAACTGAATACTCGTGTCACTTTAATTCACCAAGATATTCTACAGTTTCAATTCCCTAACAAACAGAGGTATAAAATTGTTGGGAATATTCCTTACCATTTAAGCACACAAATTATTAAAAAAGTGGTTTTTGAAAGCCGTGCGTCTGACATCTATCTGATTGTTGAAGAAGGATTCTACAAGCGTACCTTGGATATTCACCGAACACTAGGGTTGCTCTTGCACACTCAAGTCTCGATTCAGCAATTGCTTAAGCTGCCAGCGGAATGCTTTCATCCTAAACCAAAAGTAAACAGTGTCTTAATAAAACTTACCCGCCATACCACAGATGTTCCAGATAAATATTGGAAGCTATATACGTACTTTGTTTCAAAATGGGTCAATCGAGAATATCGTCAACTGTTTACTAAAAATCAATTTCATCAAGCAATGAAACACGCCAAAGTAAACAATTTAAGTACCATTACTTATGAGCAAGTATTGTCTATTTTTAATAGTTATCTATTATTTAACGGGAGGAAATAATTCTATGAGTCGCTTTTGTAAATTTGGAAAGTTACACGTTACTAAAGGGAATGGAGATAAATTATTAGATATACTACTGACAGCTTCCAAGAAGCTAAAGAGGTCCCTAGCGCCTACGGGGAATTTGTATCGATAAGGGGTACAAATTCCCACTAAGCGCTCGGGACCCCTTGTAGGAAAATGTCCTAAGTGTGGCAACAATATTGTATTAAAAAAATCGTTTTATGGTTGTTCAAATTATCCTGAATGTAAGTTTACTTTAGCTGAACATTTTAGAAAGAAAAAACTAACCAAAACGAATGTAAAAGAATTACTGGAGGGAAAAGAAACCCTGGTAAAAGGAATCAAAAACAAAGAGAAAAAGCCCTACAATGCCGTTGTAAAAATTGGGGAAAAGGGATATATTGATTTTATCTCTTTTTCAAAATAAACATAAAAGCCCTTTAAAGAGGGCTTTTATATATTAATCACAAATCACTTATCACAAATCACAAGTGATTAATCACAAATCACTTGTGATTTGTGATTCTTAATGATACAATATTACTATGTTTTAGCTTTAAAGGCTCGTACAGACTATATGTTTTGTGCGGGCTTTTTTCATACCCGAAAAAATTTAAAAAATTTTTCAAAAGAGGTCATTAAATCACACCTAGCTGTCCTTATATGGTGCGGAAAGAGGGATAAACACTTTTCAAATCATAAAGGAAAGGAGGTGAGATTGATGAAACCGTCTGACTTCCAGAAAACAGTTCAATGTCGTTTTGAAAGTTGTTTAAAGAAAGTTGTCCGTAGTGTCGTGAAAGATTATTACAAGGAATTAAACCGTCGTAAGAATAAAGAAATATCTTTCAGCGAATTGCCAGATGTCCTTGTTGATAAAATGGCTGTTTGGGACGACTACGAAACAGATTATACAATCTTTTCAGTATGTGGCATTGATATTCGTGTCCTTGATGATGAATTGGCAGAAGCCTTGAAGAAACTTCCAGAAAGAAAACGCAATACTCTGTTGATGTATTACTTCTTGGAAATGACAGAAAGTGAAATTGCCAACTTGCAGAAAATCACGCAAAGCGGTGTATTTAGAAACCGACATCACGCTTTGGAAACTATGAAAAAAATACTCAAGGAGGAACATTAGAAAATGAAACAGTTATTTAAGAAACCGTCTTATTACTTGATTTCATCAGCTATGGACGGAAACGAAAAAGCGATTGAAAAATTACTGGCATTTTATGACCCTTACATATCAAAGTGCTGTTTGCGTTCACTTTATGATGAATACGGCAATGTTTGCAACGGTGTACAAAGGGAACATAATAAAAAACTTAATAATGGACTGCCAATCTTACACAAAGTACCGCCCAAATGAGACTACGGGCGGTATTTTTGTATCATGGCGGAGAAAGGAGGAACTTCCCACGGGGGCTTGACTGAAAAGTTGAGCCCCTTTTTTCATGCCAAAAAACAGGAGGTAAATGCTTATGGCAGATGATAAAACCACAAAAACGCCGGAACAGCCGGTAACGGATACCGGACCGGGCAAAGAAACACCGCCTACTCCCCCAAAAGAGCCGGAGAAGGTTTCCGTTTCCCCGGAGCCGGAAAAAAAGACGGAACCGGAGGTAAAGAACCCGCAGGTTTCCGTCTATAACTTCACTGAAATTATGAAGGAAAAGAAAGCCGAGGAACGGGCGGCAGCTCCCGGCGTGGAAAAGCCTGACCCGGCAAAAACGGAAAAACCGGAAAAGCAGCCGGAGGCTCCGAAGAAAGCGGAGGAAAAACCCAAAGAGCCGGAACAGCCAAAGCGCCGGGGCCGTCCCCCGAAAGCAGATAAGGACAAGGCCGCAACCCCGAAGCCCGAAGCTCCCGCACAGAAAACGGAAAATGCGGTCAAAAAGGAACCGGAGAAAAAAACGGCGCCAACGGTACAGGCCGCTCCCGCTCCGAAGGGACCCGAAAAACCGAAGGATGCACCACGCCGGGGCAAGGAACAGATCGTCTATATCAAGCTGAACGAGCTTCACGCCTTCAAGAACCATCCCTTTGAGGTTCGGGATGATGAAGAAATGCGGGCTATGGTGTCCAGCGTCAAGGACAAGGGCGTGACCCAGCCCGCTATCGTCCGTCCCCGTGAGGATGGCGGCTATGAGATCGTGTCCGGCCACCGCCGCCAGAAGGCCAGCGAGCTTGCCGGATATGCGGATATGCCCTGTATTGTTCGCAATCTGACGGACGATGAAGCCATCACGCAGATGGTCGAGGACAATCTCAACCAGCGTGAAGAAATCCTCCCCAGTGAACGGGCCAAAGCCTTGAAAATGCAGCTTGAGGCCATCAAGCACCAGGGCTCCCGCACTTCGGGCCAGATTGACCCGAAGGACGCAGGAAAACGCTCCAACGAAATTGTAGCCGAGCGCAATAAGATGGCGGTCAAGCAGGTGCAGCGGTATATCCGGCTCAATGAGCTGGTTCCCGACCTGATGAAGCTGATGGATGAAAAAAAGCTGGGCTTTACTACGGCGGTGGAGCTTTCCTATATCGGCAAGAAGAACCAGAACTATATCGCCGTCGCCATTGACAGCCAGCAGTCCTCGCCTTCACAGGCGCAGGCAAAGCGTATGCGTGAGCTGGACGAAAAGAAGCTGCTCAACGGGGATGTGATCGACGGCATTATGATGGAGGACAAAAAGGAGGTAGACAAAGTGATTTTGACAGGTGCGGAACTGAGCAAGTATTTCGGCAAGGAAACTACGCCGAGGGAAATGAAGGACCAGATCATCAAGCTGCTGGACGACTGGAAGGGTCAGCAGAAGGAACATGAAAAGCCGGAGAAGAAAAACGAACAGGAAAAGTAAGCCGAAACTTCGGGTCAACATGGCCCGAGGATTGCGGGGCTCTGCCCCGCGCCCCGAAGCTCTGGAGATATAAATCATTCCCCGTCGCCAGTTATTCCGTAGCATAGCCGGGAAAATCAGTCAAGGGCAGCGCCGCCGCAGGCGGTGCCAGAGGCACCCTTGACGGATTTCTCCCGGTTATGCTTTTTCCCGGTCAAGCGACGGGGATATAAATTCTCCAGAGCCGTTCCCCTTCCCGGGGGAAGGGGCGGAGGGGTTGGGCGATACCTTGCTTTTCCCTAAACCAAAACAGAAATGGAGGCTCAACCAATGAAACGACCTTTAGCGTACCTGACCGCCGCATGGAGCGGCGAGCCGGATGTTGATATGGAGCTGGCGGCCCACTACTGCCGCCTTGCTTATGAGGCGGGCTTTTCCCCAATCTGCCCGCTCTTGTATCTGCCGCTGTTTTTGAATGACAGCGTTCCCGAGGAACACAAGGCCGGGATTGATATGCGCCGGGATATGCTGCGGCGCTCCCATACCCTGATCGTCTGCGGCAGCGTTGTGGACGAGGATGTAAAAAACGATATTGCGGTTGCCGGGCGGCTGGGCATTGCGGCGACAACGCTGGAAGGGGTGCTTGCCGTGAAGGGACACGGCACCCCGGGCTATGCCGGACATTAAGCTGGGGAGCCTTTTTGACGGGATCGGCGTGTTCCCTCTGGCTGCTTCCCGGTGCGGTATCCGTCCGGTATGGGCCAGCGAGATTGAAAAAGCGCCCATCTCCATAACCAAAAGGCACTTTCCCGATATGGCGCATTTGGGAGATATTACGAAGGTGGACGGCGGGAAAATCCCGCCGGTCCATGTGATAACCTTCGGCTCTCCCTGTCAGAACCTTTCTCTGATCGGCAACCGCTCCGGCCTTGCCGGGGCAAAATCAAGCCTGTTCTATCAGGCGTTTCGTATCATACAGGAAATGAGGGATGCTACTGATAACCTATATCCAGCTATCGCTGTTTGGGAAAACGTCATGGGAGCGTTTTCTACAAATGACCGGATGGACTTTAGAGCCGTCCTATCCGCCTTCTCGGACACCGAAGTTCCAATGCCTCCTTCGGGAAGATGGGGAAACGCCGGAATGGTGCGAGGGGGAACGCCTGATGTGTGCTGGCGGCTCATGGACGCCCAGTATTGGGCAGGCTCCCGAAGGCTGGCACGAAGGCAGCGGATTTTCGTCGTGGCGGATTTTGGAGGCAGACGTGCCGCAGACATACTATTTAAGCCCCGTCCAATGCTCCCACTTCCTCCGCCTTGCGGAGAGGGCGGGTGGGCCGCCGCCGAAGGAGATCGAACAGCTTCTTTTGAAACAGGGCGGCAGATACCAGTCATCCACCCCTTTCAGTGCTTCCGTATGCGGGGAGCGGCAAAAAGGCAGGAAGAAACGGCCTTCCGAAACAGCTTCGGATTACCAACTGACCCTTTTCCCACTCTTTTAGCCAGTGATGTAACGCCCTTTGCCTTCTGGTATGAGGGCGACCCGGAGGGCGGCTGCATCCGTTTTCAGACGGAAACGGAAAGCGAACGGCTGATGGGGCTGCCGGAGGGCTGGACAAAGTACGGGGCGGACGGCATGGAGATCCGGCCTCTGCAACGCTACAAGGCGCTGGGAAATGCGATTGCCCTCCCTTGCGCCGATTACATTATGGCCGGGATCTATGAGGTGCTGGCTGGCAGGGCCGGAAAGGAGGAATAAGCCCATGTTTGAAGCCTATATAACCAATACAGCCCTGTACCCCTTGATGGGGATCGAGGTAGGGACAACGGTACATTTCCCCATGACGACACAGGAGTTGCAGGCCGCCCTTGCCAAAATCGGGATAGACGGGAAACGGTACAGCGAAGTGTTCTTTACCAGCTTTGACAGTGATGTGCTGGGGCTCTACGATTATCTCTACGAATGTGAGAACATCGACGAGCTGAACGAGCTGGGCCACGCCCTGCTGGAAGTACGGGATAAGGGCGGACTGGAAACCTTTGAAGCCGCTCTTGTCTTGGGAAACCACACAAGGAGCGTGAAGGATTTGATAAACCTGACGCAGAACCTTGACCTTTACCGCTTTTACCCGGATATTTCCGATGATGAAGGGCTGGGCCGTCTTTACGCCGACGAGCTTGGGACTATCGACATACCGGAGCACATTCAGAACTACTTCGATTATGAGGCATACGGGCGGGATGTGCGTATCAACGAGGGCGGCGTATTCGCTCCCGGTGGGTATGTGTCGGCAGTCCCGGAGGGCTTCAAGGAGTATTACCACGGGCCGCAGGACATTCCGCCGGAACACCGGATATTTGCCTATCCTGAAAAGGCCGAGCCTGTCCACTCCATTCTCGCTGCACTCAAACGGTTTCAAGAAGCCCCACCCGCTCCGAAAAAGGACAAGGCGGGGCCTTCCCATGAAGAACGGTAAGACTTCGGGCCAGCATGGCCCGAAGCATAAAGGAGGTGCATACCATCAACTTTTACCCTATCAATGAAGGAGCCGCCCGCCGGGCAAAAGAAATGAACAGCTTTTCCGACTACAAGGAAGGGAGCGCAACGGCGGAATACCGGGCAATGGTGGATAAGGCCGCCGCCATAGCGGAAAAGCAGAAATCCCGGGTGGACCCCATGTACCATGAGAAGATCGACCATCTGTTAGACACCTACGCCCGCAAGCTGGCCGAAAACATGAACCAGGGCTTTGCCATTGACGCGAGGGTTCCCTCTGTGCTGATCGCCGGGCCTTCCAATTTCCCGGTGGGAAAGAAGGAAAAACAGAACCGGGCGCGGGACAGCAACATGGAGGAATGGCGGCATATTCAAGGGCTGCTGGATAAGATACGCAGCACCGGCATGGGCGGGATCAGCGCCGATGACCCGGCAGCGATTGAAAAGCTCCAGAAGAAGCTGGACGGGCTGGAACGCTCCCAGCTCATTATGAAGGAGGTCAACGCCTATTACCGCAAGCATGGCAAGCTGGACGGCTGTGCGCTGCTGTCGCCGGACCAGATTGAAAAGCTGAAAGCAAGCATGGCGTCAAGTTGGCGAAGCGACCCGAGGCCCTTTGAAAGTTACCAGCTAACCAACAACAATGCGGAGATCCGCCGGGTAAAGGCCCGTATCGAACAGCTTTCCAAACAGGCACAGCAGGAATTTTCCGGCTGGGAGTTCGATGGGGGTCGTGTGGAAATGAACCGGGAGGACAACCGCTTGCAGGTGTTCTTTGACGGAAAGCCTGACGCGGACACCCGGGCCGAGCTGAAAAGCAGCGGCTTTCGTTGGGCTCCCAGCGTGGGCGCATGGCAGAGGCAGCTCACGGACAACGCCATCCGGGCGGCTGACCGTCTGGAATGTATCAAGCCGCTGTCCGGCGAAAAGCCCTCCCAGCTTCAAAAGAAGCCCTCTATCTTGCAGACCATGCGGGAACAGGGCGAAAAAGTCCAGACGGAGCCGGAAAAGAAAGCTCCGTCCGGCAGAGATGCCGAGCGGTAAGCCTCGGGCCACATTGGCCCGAGGTTTTCTGTTCCCCGAGATTGTACGGGGGCCTCCCGGATAGCGAGAACCCCGACGGAAAGGAGGTTTTATGCAGGAAGAAGTAAACCAAAAAACGGTTGCCCTTTCGATCAGGACAACGAAGCTCACAGGAAAAGTGCTGGCTGCCGCTCTTGGCAAGGTGGTTCGGGCGCTGCAAAAGCACCACCAGAAGGCGCTGACCCCGCAGGGACGCCAGAGCGTGAAAAAGCTGATGAACCACTATGGCGGCAAAAGTGCCATGCCCTATGTGGGAGCTCCAAAGGATTTTGACCGGATCGCGAAGGAGTTCCATGTGGACTACGCTTTCCATAAAGTGAGCCCCGGTCATTACCTGCTGTTTTTCAAAGCCAATCAGGCGGACGCTATCACGGCGGCCTTCCAGAAGTACAGCGCAAAGGTGCTGAACAAAGAGCAGGACAAGGCTTCCATCCTCGGTCAGCTTCGGAAATTCACGGAGCAAATCAGGACGCAGGCAAAGGAAAAGCAGCGGACCAGAGAGGCGGTGAAGGACGGACGTTGAGTGACAAGATCAGAAAATATGTGCTCCCAAACCTGCCGTACCTCTTTGTGTTCTGGTTTTTCTCCAAAATCGGGACGGCCTACCGGATCGCCCCCGGCACAGACTTCGGGACAAAGCTCATGGGGATGCTTGATACCTTCCCCAAAGCCTTTGAAACCTACTGGCCGGGGCTTGGCAGTATTGACCTGCTGGTGGGCCTTGCCGGTGCGGCTGGGGTGTATCTGCTGATACAGTCAAAGATCAGGCAGGCGAAAAAATTCCGGCGGGATGCGGAATACGGCACCGCCCGCTTTGGAACAAAGGAGGATATAAAGCCGTTTGTAGACCCTAAATTTCAGAACAATGTCATTCTGACCGGGACGGAGTTCCTTACCATGAACACCCGTCCGAAGATACCTGCCAATGCCCGGAACCTAAACGCCTGTGTCATCGGCTCGTCCGGCTCGGGAAAGACAAGGTTCTGGTTGACCCCGCAGCTCCTTCAAGCCCATTCCTCGTATGTGGTGGTAGACCCGAAGGGCGGCACCCTCGACCAGTGCGGGCGGTTTCTGCAACGGGAGAAATACAGGGTGCGGGTGTTCAACAGTATCGACCTTTCAAAATCCATGCACTACAATCCGCTGGCCTATATCAAGACAGAAAGCGATGTTTTGAAATTTGTTACCGCCCTGATCGCCAACACCAAAGGCGACGGCAAGGAGGGCGACGAGTTCTGGACAAAAGCAGAAACCCTCTTGTACTGCGCCCTTGTGTCCTACATCGTCTTTGAGGGGCCGGAGGAAGAACGCAACATGAATACGCTGGTGGAAATGATAAACAGCATGGAAGTCCGGGAGGATGACGAAACCTTCAAAAATGCGGTGGACTATATGTTTGACGGGCTGGAACGCCGCAGCCCCCAGCACTTCGCCGTGAGGCAGTATAAGAAATACAAGCTCGCCAGCGGTGATATATGCTCTAAGTGACTTCTTAATCATGATTTTGTCATGGTTAGTGAAGCAATCACTTAGAGCATTTTTGTTTCAGGAGGTACAGCCATGAGAAATGAAAAAATTACCCCACTGTACGAGCGCCTGAGCCGGGACGACGAGTTACAGGGCGAGAGCAATTCCATATCCAACCAAAAACAGATGTTAGAGGATTTTGCCCGCCGGAATGGGCTGCCAAACCCTATGCACTTTACCGATGATGGTATCTCAGGCACCCGGTTTGACCGCCCCGGATTTTTGGCGATGATGGAGGAAGTGGAGGCAGGGCGTGTAGAGGCAATCGTCATCAAGGATATGAGCCGGTTGGGGCGCGACTATCTAAAGGTCGGTCAAGTTATGGAAGTTTTGCGGCAGCGAGGCGTTCGTCTGATTGCCATCAACGACGGTGTAGACAGTCTGAAAGGTGATGACGATTTTACCCCGTTCCGCAACATCATGAATGAATTTTACGCCCGTGATACCAGCCGGAAAATCCGCTCTGTGTTTAAGTCAAAAGGCATGAGTGGCAAGCACCTGACCGGCACTGTGATTTACGGCTACTTATGGGACGAAAAACGGGAGCATTGGCTGGTAGATGAGGAAGCTGCCGAAGTGGTACGCCGTATATTCTCCCTCACGCTGGAGGGATATGGGCCTTACCAGATTGCCTGCAAATTATCCACAGACCGGATTGAAATTCCTGTCGTACACCTTGCCCGCTTCAACGAGGGTGTGAACCGTTCAAAGCCGGTCAAAGACCCCTATGGATGGGGATCATCTACCATCGTGAACATTTTGAAAAAACGAGAGTATTTAGGGCATACCATCAATTTCAAGACCCGCAAACACTTTAAGGACAAGAAAAGCCACTATGTTTCTGAGGACGAATGGACGATCTTTGAGAATACCCATGAAGCCATTATCGACCAGCAGACCTTTGATTTGGCGCAGAAAATCCGCAGCAATGTACGGCGTTATCCAAACGGCTGGGGCGAAGCGGCTCCCCTCACAGGCTTGCTCTATTGTGCCGATTGCGGCGGCAAGATGTATGTCCACCGCACCAACAATGGCAAGAGGATTTCTCAATATACCTGTTCCAATTATACCAAAGTTCCGTGTGGGACACTATGCCCTACACAACACCGTATCAATGAGAGTGCTGTCCTGACATTGGTTTCCGACACGCTCCGGGCTATCGCTGAATATTCCAGAAATGACCGGACGGAATTTATTCACACTGTTCAGGAGACGCAGGTTGCTCAACAGAGTGCCGATATATCGAAAAAGCGCAGGCGTTTGGCTGCTGCCCAAAAGAGAGCCGGAGAACTGGAAAAACTGATTTGCAAAATCTATGAGGACAACGCCCTCGGCAAGCTGCCGGATGCACGATATAAGGCGCTTGATGCACAGTATGCCAAAGAGCAGGATGCACTTGAGATTGAAATTGCAGAGCTGGAAAAGGCTGTTACCGGCTATGAGCAGAGCCAGAAATCAGCGGAGAAATTTATAGCCCTGATTGATAAGTACGAGAATTTTGACACTCTGACAAACACCATGCTCAATGAGTTTGTAGAGAAAATCCTTGTCCACGAACGCGCCCGAAAAGGCAGTCAGGACACCACGCAGGAAATTGAAATCTACTTCAATTTTTTAGGACGCTATATCCCACCATCCTTACAGCCGGTTCCTTTAACCCCGGAGGAACAGGAAGAACTGCGGAAAAAAGAAGAACGCAAGGACAGGCTTCATCAGAATTATTTGAAGCGGAAAGCCAGCGGCGCACAGAAACGGTATGAGAACAAAATCAAGGCGAAGAAAAAAGCGGAAATGGACGCTAAGAAAGCCCTGATCCGGGCTGAGGATATGAAAAAAGGTGTTTTTTCTACTGTCGGACAGCTACCAAAAGAAGAACCGCACAAAGGCAGCATAGCAGCCAGCGCAGCAGTCTAATCATCACGAAGCAAAGGAGAATGAATATGAGTAAGTTGACTTACATTCGTTGTGGAGATTATGATATACCCAACCTAAAACTTTCTGAACAGCCGGAAACTTCTATCGGCAAGTACGGCAGAATGCGAAAATCCTACCTAAAGGAACATCGCCCCATTCTCTACAACCATCTGCTGATGAGCGAGAAGCTGTATCCACACCTGATAGAGATTGACCGGACAGCGCAGGAGCGTGTGGACACTATGTTGCCTCACATGATGGAGACTGCGGGTGTCACGGAAGAACTGAAAGCCTGTGACCCTATGCGTTGGGTGGGGCTGATGAACACATTAACGGCACAGATTGAGGAAATTTTAATCAGGGAACTGATTTGCAGCTGAATGGGAGGTGCGGGAAATGCTGACCTTTGAAAAGATTTTGAAAGTGTTTCAGGCATATCTGGATGATGATCCACTGTATGAGGTGGTTCAGACCAGCCACGGTTATACATTGATGGCATGGGAACCCCACCGGAATGACTGGTACAGCGCTGAAATACAGAAAACCCCGGAGGATTTACGGAACGCTTTGTTGGGTACATACGCCAACTTTCTGGAAGATAAGATTACTGGAAATGACCGTGACCTGACTGTGACAGAAACCGGAGAAATCCAGCAGAGGTGTCGGGAACTTTTGGAAAAGTGCCGGGAACCTTGATATAGAAATGCCAGAAGGAGGCCGCGATTATGCGTCCTCCTTCTGCTTCGCAGTCTGTTCCATTTTGAGCGCCCCGTCTATGGCACCTTCGATAATCGGCAGGTATTCTTCAGGGCAGAGTTTCAGCTTGTGGCTGACCCGTTGCCGCTGTTCGCTTTCTTCCCGCATGATCTCCGGGTTAAAATACCGTTCCACGGGAAGTCCGCAGATCTTAATCAATTGGATCATCACAGGCAGGCTCGGAATTGCACCTTGATTCTCAATGTTGGCAAGATACCGCCATTCAATCCCAACCATTTCCGCCAATGTTTTTCGCGCCAGACGCTTTGCCTCTCGTGCGGCTTTGACATCTGCACCAAAGGTTTCAAAACCGGGACAATCTTCAACTTTCGCCATATAGCATCACCCAGTTACATTGTATAATTCATACTTTGCCCGTGGAATGTTGCTATATGCAGTTTAGTTGAAGTTTATAATTCATATTCCATTTCTTGCATTGTTCGAGAAAGAGAACTATAATGTATTCTGTGGAGGTGCGAAATGGACTATATGACATTGAAAGAGGCCGCCGAAAAGTGGGGCGTGACACCTCGTAGGGTAAATTATTATTGTGCCGGAGAGCGTATCCCCGGCGCTATGAAAATGGCTGGTGTTTGGCTGATCCCCAAGAACGCAGAAAAGCCGATTGATGGAAGAACAAAACAAGGGAGGTTGCTGAAACATGAATAGCGTTTTGATTATAGACGATGACAAGGAACTTTGTGCCTTGATGAAAAAATGTGTGGAACAAGAAAATTTATCTGCGGTAGTAGCACATGGCGGCTTAGAGGGTCTGAGGCTACTGGAAAAAAACAAGGATACCTGTTCACTAATTATTCTGGATGTGATGATGCCAGATATGAACGGGTTTCAAGTATTGCAGAAAATCCGAGAGAAAAACAATGTGCCGGTGCTGATGCTGACCGCCAAAAGCGACGAAGAAGATAAGGTTTCTGGTCTGCGGCTGGGGGCGGACGATTATCTGACAAAGCCGTTTGGAATTAACGAACTGATGGCTCGTGTCAATTCTCTAATCCGGCGCTATACCACCTTAAACCCTGTGACTGGAAACGAAGCCGCCACCATGCTTCTGAAAGATATGGTAATTGATAAAATCAACCGAACCGTAACGGTTCAGAATCTCTCGGTAGACTTGACCGGCAAGGAGTTTGACTTGCTTCTATTTCTGGCGTCCAACAAAGGACGGGTCTTTACTAAAAAGCAACTTTATATGCAGGTGTGGACAGAAGAATATGATTTTGACGACAATAACCTCATGGCATTTATCAGTAAACTGCGAAAAAAAATCGAGCCAAATCCAGAACAACCTTTTTATATTCAGACTGTCCGCGGTGTAGGGTATCGCTTTAACAAGGAGGCATGAGCATGGAAATTAACCTTTATCTATTGTTGTCCTTATTGATTGCTTTGCTGGTAATCAGCTATCTTTTGGGAAAACTTCACCGCGTCCGTGGTCAGCTTTTTCTTATTAGGGATGCCCTAAACGATATAAAAGCCGGGAATTTGAACCGCCGTGTATTGGCGCGGGAAAGCGACCTGACAAAACAAATCTGTTATGATATTAACGAGATTGCCATGAGCAGCCAATCTCGGCTTATACAGCAAAAGCAATCCGAACAGGCTTATAAACGGCTTATGACAAGCCTTTCCCATGATGTAAAAACCCCTCTTGCTTCTCTGGTTGGATATTTGGAGGCTGTGGAAAGCAAGATGGTAACAGGAGCTGAGAAGGAAGAATACATTCGGGTGGCTATGGAAAAAGCCCACCACCTGAAAGATTTTGTGACCGCCCTGTTTGAATGGGTGAAGCTGGATGCCGGGGAACAGATTTTTCATTTTGAGGTCTGTGACCTGAATGAGCTTTCCCGTGACATCATGGCTGATTGGGTGCCGCTGCTGGAAAACCACGATCTTAGCTATGAAATTGAGATACCTGAAACAGAATACATGACACGTGTTGACTCTACCGCCTACACTCGTATTCTCAATAATTTACTGCAAAATATCCTGACGCACAGTGATGCAAGCAAAGTTTTCCTGACCGTGACTGAAACGGAGCAGCAGGCAAAAATCGTTGTTGCTGATAACGGCAATGGGATTGCCGCCTCTGATCTCCCGCATATCTTTGAACGGATGTATCAATGTGATCACTCCCGTTCTGCCAAAGGGAACGGGCTGGGCCTTTCGATTGCCAAAGAGTTAGTCAGTATTCATAAAGGAACGATTACAGCCGCCAGTGTTCCCGGAAACGGAACAACCTTTATCATCATACTTCCGAAAGCTCTGTGATCCCACAGAGCTTTTTTGAAAAAATTTTATCTCGGCAAGGTTATGGCAAGGTTTGCGTTTTATAATTGGAACCATGAAAGGAGGAAACCGTATGACGATTATTACAACTGAAATCCAGAAATGGAAACGGAATAAAATTGTCTGGTGTATTTTGGCTCTGACACTTCTGCTTGGAGCGTTTGCGATTGAGAGGGCTTGCAGCATTTCAAGGAGCAGTCCCTTTATGGATAGTTTTGGCGACCTTTACACACTGGCCTTTAAGAATATGTCCAGCCTGTTTCTGCCGATTGTGCTGGGAATGTTTGCAACGACATTGTTTTTCGATGAACACAAAAATGACACGATGAAAGAACTGCTTATCATCCCTATTACAAAAGCACAGCTATACTTTTCAAAAGTCGCTGTGGTTATTCTGATGTCCGTAGGACTGTGCCTGATTACTTTTCTTTTGTGTGTTGTCGGTGGGCTGATTGCCGGAGGCTTTCCCGATCTGAACGCCCAAACACTGATGGACGCTGGTCTTTTGTATCTGGCAGGTGGTATTCTGATTCCCATAGCCATGCTTCCGATTGTGTTTCTTTCCACGCTGTCAAAGGGATATATCCTGCCCATTGGCGCAACGCTGCTTTATCTGATTCCCGTAGTCATTGCCCCGGCTTATCTTACGGGAATACACCCGCTGGCAAGCGTGATGGGGATTTATCCCCATATTTCCGAAGCGGCCGCAGCTATGGTAGAAAGCCTGATGCAAGGCGTTTTATCCAATACTTCGCCGCTTGTTTGTGTCGGTTCGCTGCTCTTGATCGGTGCTACATTTGCCGCCGCATCCGTAGTGGCTCTAAAAAAGCAATCTTACTGAAAGGAAAGACTTATGAAACGATTGAGTTGTTTATTACTCGGTATTCTGCTTGTTTTTTCTCTTTGTGCCTGCCAGCAGGCCGCTCCATCTTCCGGCGAGGCTCCCGACCAACAGGCCATTACGGAAGAAGCAACCGAATACTTTAACCAAATGATGGATGGAGATTTTGAAACTTTCTTCAATGCGTTGCCGCAGGGCGTACAGGACAATATTTCTGCGGAGACGATACAGGAAACATGGGAAGAAGAAGTCGATAAGCTGGGCGGGCTGCCGGAGAACACTTCCCCGGATGTGTCCTGCTATGCGCCGGAACACTCTGACCAAATCCGTGTTGAATTTGTCATTCCTTGTGACAAAGGCAATTTCAAAGTATTCATCAACTATTTCCCGGATGGCAGCCTTTACAACTATGTTATCTGGAAGAACGAAACAAAATGAGAAAGCGAGGTATTTTTATGAGTGATCTTGTGATTGAAACCAAAAAGCTGACAAAGATTTACGGGGAACAAACTGCCGTTAATTCTGTGAATCTTCATGTGAAGCCGGGCCGGATTTATGGACTTTTAGGACGCAACGGAGCCGGTAAAACCACAATTATGAAAATGATTTTGGGCCTTACACCAATCACTTCCGGCGAAGTAGATGTGTTCGGACAGAACATCAAAGGCCATGAGAAACGCATTTATCCCCGTATTGGGGCCATCATCGAAACTCCCGGCTTTTATCCGAATCTGACCGGAACAGAAAACCTTGAAATCTTTGCGAAGTTACGAGGGACACCCCAGCCCAATGCCGTCAAGAATGCGCTGGAAGTTGTGGGATTGCCCTACAAGGACAAAAAGCTGTTCAGTAAGTATTCCCTCGGCATGAAGCAGCGCCTCGGTATTGCCAACGCTATTCTGCATGACCCGGAGCTTTTGATTTTGGACGAGCCGACCAATGGACTTGACCCTATCGGTATAGCCGAAGTGAGGAACTTTATTAAGAATTTAAGTGTGGAGCGTGGCAAAACCATCCTAATTTCCAGCCATATACTTTCCGAAATTTCACTGTTGGCAGATGACATAGGCATTATCGACCACGGGATTCTGCTGGAAGAAAGCAGCATGGAAGAATTAGAAAAGAAAAATCGGAAATACATCCAGCTTCAAGTGTCGGATATTCCAAAAGCCTCTTTAATTTTGGAAAGGCAATTCCATGTGACCGATTATGCGGTGCAGGACGAACACAACCTGCGGCTTTATGACACCGCACTGGATATGGCGGCAATCAACAAGGCCCTTGTGGTGCAGGATGTAGCTGTTATCAGCTCCCAAATCTGCAATGATACCCTTGAGGATTATTTCAAACAGATCACAGGGGGAGAGGGAATTGCTTAAACTGATACAAGTTGAATTTCTAAAACTGCGCCGGAGAAAGTTTATCTGGCTCATGCTGCTGGCGGCGCTCTTTATGCCACTGGCTGCCGTATTTTACTTTTCAAGTGTCAAAGGAACCGGTGTGGACCCCATTATGTTTTACAAATGGACAGCGTTCAGCTATACCCCGTGGATTATCCTGCCGGTGGTGTTGGGAATGTTGTGTACCATGCTGATGTATAACGAAAACCAGTATGATATGCTCAAACAGCTTTGGATTGTACCGGTCAATAAAATGGCATACTTTTTCAGCAAGTTTGCTGTGGTGCTGGTGTATTCCATTTGCTTTATGCTAGTTACCGCAACGGCGTCCATTCTGACCGGCGTACTATCTGGTTATATTCCCTTTGACAGTGAAAGTGTCCTTTATCTTTTGCGGAAGTGTATGGAAATTTCTCTGTTGACCGCCTTTGCGGTGTTACCAGTACTGGCGGTTGCCGCAGCGCAAAAGGGCTATATTCTCCCTGTTTGCCTGACGCTGATTTATACATTCCTCGGCTTTATCCTCTTGATGGTGAATATGTACCTACATCCGCTGTCCAGTATGACCGCTATTGTTATGTATGATATTCCGGGTGTTGTATTTGATCAGCCATTAAATATTCCAGCCGCATTTCTGTGTATTGGTGTATGGGCTGCTGCTTCGGCTGTATTGGCGAATGTGGCATTGGTTCGGAGAAAGTGAGGTGCAAAAAATGATGAAAGATTTGCTTTGGGCGGAGAGCCAGAAACTCCACCGTTCCAAAATACTCTGGATTGCTGGGTTTGCAACAGTCATGGTAGGGTTAATCGTCTTTGCACAGGGACAGTTTACATTCTATGACCGCCGATATATTAACGGGGCTGGATGGTTTATGACAGCGGCCCAATCCCTTGCTACCTTTTATGTTCTGCCTGCTGTAATTGCCCTATTGGGAAGTTATATGATTTGCCGGGAGGAACAGGAGGATACCTTAAAATCTCTGCGGCTCATTCCCGTAGATGAAGTGAAACTGACACTTGCCAAAATGATACTTGCCTTTGTGTTCAGCGTTCTGATTTACCTTTTACTTTTTGCAATTACCTTTCTTGTCGAGGCAGTTTTGCATTTAGAAGCACTTTCCGTTGGCCTTGTGTTAGAAAATCTGAAAATATATTTTCTGGATGGGGTAGGCGTATTCTTTGCAATTTCGCCTATTATCGCTCTGGTAGCGCGGATGAAAAAGGGGTATTGGCTGGCTCTGGTATTTGCAGAAATTTATTCGTTTGCTGGATTATTTGCGAGTATGTCCCAGCAGTTAAAGACGGTATATCCCATGACAGCCGTTTTCAATATCTCTGGTTATTATAATGCAAATATGTTTCAGGTTTTAATCGGCGTTGTAATTCTGATGGTTTGTGTGATTTTGTCATTGTTAATTTTGAAAGGATGGAACCGCAAGACTAAATAAATGCAATATATCTAATGATCTGCCGGACGACGGCAAAAGAAAAAAAGCCGTCGTAAAGCAGACACATTTTCACGCGCCTATGAAGCGGCGGCTTTGATTTTCAGAGCCGCCGTTTCTTTTCGTCTATCCTAAACCAACGACGACCTAACACCGTGTAAATCCACGGCGGCATATAGGAGGATTGCCGCCGTGTCTATTTTTGCCTTTTTTCACAGTCCCCATGACCTGCACCAGCTAAAAAAAGCCTGTTCCCAGCAGCGGAGCAATGCGGTCAGAAGTATGCACTATACCATGTAACTAAACAGCAAAATATACTCTATTACGCTCGTATGGCTTTATGCCGTCCGGGCGCTTTTTTGTCTCTATGGAGTCGGAACATCGGGTCAGCATGGCCCGAACTTTATCCCCGGTGCCGTTCTCCGCCGCCCCATTCAGATTTTCCCGAAAAAATCTGAATGGAGGAAAGGCAGATGGAAGTTACCATCAATTATAACGGACAAGCTGTGGCCGTGGAGGTCACGCTGGAAGTCTATGAATTTCTTGACCGGGCCGATCACAAAACGGAGAACCTGTTCCATGAACAGCGGCGGCATTGGGATGGCCGGGAGTTTGACGAGTACATCATTACCACCGAGGGTGTAGGAGCCTACGGCGAAACGCCGGAAGAATACCTTTGCCGCAAGGAAACACTGCATGAGCTGATGGCTGTTCTGGACACCTGTACCGAGGCCCAGCGCCGCCGGTTCCTGCTCTATGCGCTTGACGGGCTGAGCCTTGCAGAGATCGGTGTGCTGTGCGGCTGCTCCAAAGTGGCTGTGTATCAAAGTGTGGAGGCGGTCAGAAAAAAATTTATAAATTTCTTTGAGAACAGGCTTAACAAATGACCTGTTTTCTGGCTACCAAGTGAAAGGGATCATTTCCCTTATCTCAGCGAGGGGCGGACAGCGGACGAGCTGCCCGCCTCTCCAATTTTCAGGAGGTAAGCCTATGAAAACAATCAATCTGCGGTGGATGTATCCCCACTACCGGCATGACGAGTTTGTGGATGTTACGGACGAGGTATGGGCAGCGATGTATCAGGCCCAGCGGGAGATGGAGAACTATGAGCGTCGGAAAGTCTACCACCGCGCCTACTACTCTCTGGACGCATACAGCTGGCTGGAAAATTACGCACTGGAACACAGCAGATCGCCGGAAGATATTTTGCTGGAACGAGAAGAAATGACCACCCGCCTGCACCTGATTGCAGCTCTGCCTGCGGCTCTGGCTCATGCCACTCCGACACAGGCCCGCCGTGTTCACGCCTACTACATTGCCGGTATCAAGCAGCCGGAAATCTCCCGGAGAGAGGGCGTCCACAGCAGCAAGGTCAGCGTTTCCATCCGTCGGGGGCTGCGGAATATGCGCCGTTGCTATGATGGCCTTTTCCAAACAGAGTGAGGGCGTGCCTATGCAGACCATCAATCTCAAACAATATTATCCATTTTGCAAAGAGGACATTTTTGTGGAGGTGTCCGATGAGATCGTCGAAGCGTTTCTTCTGGATAAGAGGGCCGAGGCTGCCAGAGAGCGCAAGATGTTCCGGTATAAGGCGTTTTATTCCCTCGATTGTAACGATGGAATCGAAAATGCCGCAATCGGCTGGGCACAGCCATCGCCGGAGGATCATCTGATAGAAAAAGAAGAATTAGCCGAATACGAAGAACTGATACGGCGATTGTACGAAGCCATTTCTTCCCTGCCGCCTATGCAGGCCCGCCGTGTACACGCCCGATATATGGTGGGTATGAAAGTGAAAGATATTGCCGCAATGGAGGGTATCACGCCATCACAGGCGGGAAAATCCATCCATGCCGCACTGCGGAGGCTGCGCCGGTACTTTGCTCGACAGAAATGGACGGTTAATCTATGAGTATTTTCAAAGAAAAGAGGTGCCTGACATGAACGAAAAAATTACAGCCCACCCCCAAAAAGAAGAACGGGAGAAAGTCCTGAAGGAGATTCGGCAGCTTGAAAACCGAAAGAAGATTTTGGAGAACAAGCAGCGGAACGAAGAACGCAGGGTTCGTACCCGCCGCCTGATTGAGCGTGGAGCCGTTTTGGAGGGGATTTTCCCGTTGGCTCCCGACCTTTCCGACGCAGAGGTCAAAGCATTTTTGATTGCCCTGTCCCATCTTCCGGGGGCTGCGGAATTGACTGCAAACCTGCCAAAATCCGGGGACACGCCATAAGTCCCTTGTTTACAAGGGCGCACTTATACACCGTTGCCGGTGTCGTGCGCCCTGCCGGGGGCTGTTGCGCTCTCCGAGCGCGATGGGGCGCTACACTCCCCAAACCCCTTGTGCGCTCTGCGCAGCCAGACACCCGCTTTGCGTTTGTCCGGCTCCACAGAGCCTGTTATCCCCTCACTGAAAGGAGGTGTTCCCCATAGATTTCTGTCATATCCCCGTCAGTATTATCAAGCGCAGCGAGGGCCGTTCCGCTGTTGCCGCAGCCGCCTACCGCAGCGGAACCAAGCTGACGAATGAATGGGACGGCCTGACCCATGATTACACCCGGAAGGGCGGCATTGTCCATGCGGAAATCATGCTGCCCGCCCACGCCCCGCCAGAGTTTGCAGACCGCTCCACCCTCTGGAACAGTGTGGAGCAGATCGAGAAAGCCAGGGACAGCCAGCTTGCCCGCGAAATTGAGGCGGCGTTGCCCCGCGAACTATCCAGGGAACAGCAGCTTGCCCTTGTCCGGGCCTATGTGAAGGAGAATTTTGTGGACAAGGGGATGTGCGCCGATTTTGCCATCCACGACAAGGGAACCGGCAACCCCCATGTTCATATCATGCTGACCGTCCGGCCCCTGAAAGAAAATGGCGCATGGGACGCGAAGTGCCGCAAAGCATACGATCTGGACGAGAACGGACAGCGTATCCCGGATGGGAAAGGTGGCTGGAAAAATCATCGTGAGGATACAACCGATTGGAACGATAAAGGAAATGTGGAGATTTGGCGGGCAGCGTGGGCAGCCTACACCAACCGGGCGCTGGAATCTGCCGGTAGACCGGAGCGCATTGACCACCGCAGCTACAAGCGGCAGGGCATTGATAAAATCCCCTCTGTCCATCTGGGGCCAGCCGCCAGCCAAATGGAAAAGCGCGGCATCCGCACCGACAAGGGCGAAGTAAACCGGCAGATCGCCGCCGACAACAAGCTGCTGAAAGAAATCAAAGCCCGCATTACCCGTCTTTATCTCTGGTCGAAAGCCGAAGCGGAAAAACCACAAACACAGCAAAGCAGCTTGACCGCCTTGTGGGAGGCCCAGCAGCAGTTGAACGCTCCCCGCACCCGCACCGGCAAAATCCGGGCTTTACAGGAGAGCGCCGCCCTGTTCAGCTTTTTGCAGGCAAACGGCATCCAATCCATGCAGCAGCTCCATGAAAAAATCGCTGATATGAACAGCCGTTACTATGACCTGCGGGGAAAGATCGTCAAGGCCGAGCGCCGGATCGCCACTCTTACCGAGCGCGGGGAGATGTGGGAACAGTACAACCAGTACAAGTCCATCCACAAGCAGCTTGCCAAAGTAAAGCCGGAAAAACGGGAACAGTTTGAACAGCGCCACAGCCGGGAACTGATTCTGTATGACGCAGCGGCCCGGTATCTAAAAGAACTGAAAGACAGCGGCGAGGCAATCACCCCAAAGGCATGGCAGCTGGAAATTGACCAGCTGGCCGCTGGAAAGCAGACGGACACGCTTGCCATGAAAGCCATGCGGGAGGATTTGAAAGCAGTGGAACGGCTCCGCAAAACCGCCGAGCAGCTGTCCAGACAGGAACGGGACAGGTCTCACGACCGTGGGTCGGATCGGTAAAGGATACTGCATTTTGGCGTACCCCTGTCAAGTGCGTCGCATTTCACGACATACTTTTGCACACAGAAAAACCGCCGTACAGGTTTCCCCATACGGCGGCAGACTGTTTATTTGCCGAACAAGTCGCTGTGTGTGCCGGTGCGGGCCAGCGTCAGCACCAGAACATCATCTTCTATGCGGTAGACAAGCAGCCAGTCCGGGAGAATGTGACATTCCCGATGGCCTGCCCAATCGCCGGATAGGTCATGGTCACGGTTCTTATCCGGCAGCGGTTCGCCCATCGCCAGCAACGCTACGACCTGCTCCAGCACCTCGATCTTCAAGCCACGCTTGATGGCTCGTTTGTAGTCTTTTTTGAAACTGGTCGTGTATTTGACGGTATATTTGGTTTCTTTCATCTTTTCAGGTCAGCAAATAACTCGTCAAGGTCATTGTAGCCCTTTACAGACGGGTCTTTTGCAATCCTTTCCGCTTCCAGCATGGCAGCAACCGTTTCTTTGTTCGGCTGTTCTAGCCTTACTTCAAAGGGAATGCCGCCTTCACGAAGCGACTGGCGCACAAAGATGTTAAACGCCGTAGTCAGGTTCATGCCAAGTTCAGTAAACAGTGCGTCCGCCTGTGCTTTCAAATCTGCGTCCATGCGGATACTGATGTTTGTGGTATTTCCAGCCATACGATCAACCCCTTTCTGCTGGCAATTATAGTATATGCCATTTGCACGAAGAAAACAATACCTTGCACGAATATTTAATAATAAATTCATTTAAGGAGGTTACCGACTTTATGAAAGAAATCATTTATGAAGAACAATAAGTCTGAACCTATCCCCGTCATGGATTACCGCCAGTACCGCAGAGTGCGGAGGCTGGTGCATGAGTGCTGTAACTACATCGACGGAAACTGTATCGCCCTGGACGATGGGGAGGAATGTGTCTGTGTCCAGTCCATTTCCTACTCCCTGTTGTGCCGGTGGTTCCGGGCGGCGGTGCTGCCGCTGGACAGGGAACTGGAAACAGCCCTGTTCCACCGCCTGGACGCTAAACGGTGTGCTATCTGCGGGTCGCTGTTCACCCCCGGTTCCAACCGGGCCAAATACTGCCCGGAATGTGCGCCGAAAGTCCACCGGCGGCAAAAGGCCGAGTGCGAGCGCCGGAGAAGGGTACAGCGTGGACAATTAGAGGGCAAAAACCCCTTGTAAATCAAGGCTTTTTTCGAGGGTGTCGGCGGGGGCCTGATAGATTTATCCTCTGGCCCCCAAAACGGCCCTCTAAATGCGTACAGAAGCCCAAAACGAACCCCAAGGAGGAACCCATGTCAGACAATCGAAAATATTACTACCTGAAACTCAAAGAAAACTATTTTGACGATGACTCCATCGTGCTGCTGGAAAGTATGCAGGACGGTGTGCTGTACTCCAACATTCTACTCAAGCTGTATCTGAAATCGCTGAAACACGGCGGGAGGCTCCAGCTTGACGAGAATATCCCCTACACGGCGCAGATGATCGCCACCATAACCCGCCAGCAGATCGGCACTGTGGAGAGGGCCTTGCAAATCTTCCTGAAGCTGGGCCTTGTGGAAGTGCTGGACAGCGGCACCTTCTACATGAGCAATATCGAACTGCTGATCGGCCAGTCCTCCACCGAGGCCGAGCGAAAGCGGGCGGCGAGGCTCCAAAACAAGGCTCTTTCCACGCCCCGGACAAACGGCGGACATTTGTCCGACATTCGTCCACCAGAGATAGAGATAGAGTTAGAGAAAGAGATAGAGATAAAGAGAGAGATAGAGAAGGGACACCCCGTCCGCGCCTATGGCCGTTACCAGAATGTTTTCCTGACGGACGAGGAACTGGCAGACTTGCAGGCCAGCTTTCCCACCGTATGGGGCCAGTACATCGAAAAGCTGTCCGAGTACATGGCTTCTACCGGCAAGCGTTATCAGAGCCATGCAGCCACCATCCGGCGCTGGGCCGGTGAGGACGCGAAAAAGGCGGCCCCGCCCACCCGCAACCGTGATTACAGCGTAAAGGAGGATGAAACCGTATGATGGAGATTACCGCAGAAATCCGGGCGCTGATCGACAAGGCAGCCGCCGGTATGGAATTGGCCGGAGACGAGTACATAGACCCGGCAGACGGCCTCATTCACTGTAAGAAGTGCGGCGGCCAGAGGCAGACTGTTGTGCCATGCTTTGGGAAACCGGGCTACTTCATGCCCCGCTGTATCTGCCAGTGCCAGCGGGAGGCCGAGGAGCAGCGCAAGGCCGCCGAGGAACGGCAGCGCCGCATGGAGCGTATCAAGCGCCGGAAGGCCCAGGGCCTGCAAGACCGCTATCTGTACGACTACACCTTTGCCAACGACAACGGCCAAAATTCCCTGATGGACAAGGCCCGCGCCTATGTGGAGAACTGGAAGGAGGCTTACAAGAACAACACCGGCCTGCTGTTGTTCGGGGATGTGGGAACCGGCAAGTCCTTTTTCGCCGGTTGCATCGCCAACGCCCTGCTTGACCGGGATGTGCCGGTGCTGATGACGAACTTTCCCACCATCCTGAACCGCCTGACCGGGATGTTCTCTGAGGACAGGTCGGAGTTTATTGCCAGCTTTGACGAGTATGACCTGCTTATCATTGACGATCTGGGAGTAGAGCGCAGTACCGAATATGCTATGGAGCAGATGTTTTTCGTCATTGACAGCCGATACCGCAGCCGCAGGCCTATGATTATCACAACAAACTTGAAACTGTCCGAGCTGAAAAACCCGCCTGATCTGGCCCACGCCCGTATCTATGACCGTATTCTGGAACGGTGTGCGCCGATTCTTTTTGACGGGAAGAATTTCCGGGAAGAAAATGCCGGTGCTACCCGACAGACAGCAAAAGACATTGTAAGCAGTAAGCAAGACTGATTTTTTACCGGGCGGCACAGACCCGTTCGGAGAAAGGAGCGCCATGAACAAAGAACCCCGTACTATGCAGGTGGCAGCCGCCGCTACTGCGTCCAGAGCGCCGGAAAACACGGCGGCGATGATAAAGAAAATCGGCAAGACGACCTACAAGGTTCATGTCCATTTCAGCAATACCAGCACAGAAACCATGAGCGATAAAATCAAGCGTATGCTCAAAAATGAAATTCAGCAAATGTGACAGACTGATAAACGAAGCCGCCTTGTGCTAAACTGATGATGGTACGCACCAAAATTTTTGTCAAGGAGGACACGAAAATGCTTTACACAGAAAAAGAGAAACATGAAATTGAGCGAGTAAAGGAAGTCTTTGCGGAACATCTGCGGCAAAGCCCTGATTTTGAACTGCTCTGGTCGGACAAGGTAGGCTATGTCTGGCTGACGATTGGCGTCAATCCAGTCTATGTGGATACCGGTATCAGGATAGAATCTGCCGCCGATCTCTGTTACAGGTGTTTGGATGATGTTGCTATGGATGTTTTGTATATGACGGGCAACGATCATGCACTGGAAGCAGCCGACCCGCTGGAATTGGCCGAAATCAAGCGGCGTTGGGAGCCATATATCAACCAGCTGCCAGACTATGCGTATCTCTGCAAAGACCTGCTGAACGGAAAAATGTAATCTATCAAACGAGGTGTCAGGAGCCATACGGTGCTTCTGGCACCTTTTTTGTGAATTTGATGAAAAAGTCCTTGACTTTTCGTCTCTGGCAAGACAGCCAAAAGCATCTTGATTTCCTGCGGTGCAAGGCTGGCTCCCTTTGATATTCCCCAACTTCGGGAGATCATGTCTTATGACGAGCTGGAGCTGGATAAGCTGGGGGATGAAAAATCGGCGCTGTTCTTTCTTATCAGCGACACGGACACCACCTACAACTTTTTGGTTGCCCTCGCTTTTTCGCAGATGTTCAACCTTCTGTGTGAACGGGCTGACAACACCTATGGCGGGCGTCTGCCCTATCATGTGCGGGTGCTGTGGGACGAGGCTGCCAACACCGGGCAGGTGCCGGGGCTGGAAAAGATCGTGGCAGTCATCCGCTCACGGGAGATCAGCCTGACGCTCTTTTATCAGGCTATGAGCCAGTGCAAGGCGCTGTACAAAGACCATTCCGAAACCATCATGGGCAACATGGACAGTATCGTATTCCTCGGAGGCCGGGAGGCTTCCACCCTAAAGGATATTTCGGAAAACTGGCTGGGCAAGGCCACCATCTCTATGCAGACCGAGGGCCGAAGCCGGGGACAGTCTGAAAGTTACAGCCAGAATATGCAGCGACTTGGCCGGGAGCTGATGACCACCAGCGAGATCACCACCATGCCCGGGGATAAATGTATCTTGCAGCTTCGGGGGCTCCCGCCCTTCCTGTCCCCGAAGTATGACTTGAAAAAGCACCCGAATTACAAGTACACAGCCGAATTTGATAAAAAGAAAAACGCCTTCCGCTTGGAAAGCCTGTTCCGCCACCGACCATTGAGACTAAAGCCGGAGGACGAATACACGGTGTACGAAGTGGACGGCTCCGACACGGACGAAGAAGCTGACCTGTTGAATTTCGATGATCTGGACAGCGACGAGTTTGTGTAACTTCGGGCCATGATGACCCGAAGCGCCGCCGATATGGGCGGCTTTTTTTGTACCCAAAACCATCAAACAAACAAAATGGAGGAACGTATATGGAATTTTTCAATCAGGCAATCGACATTCTTAAAATTCTGGTCATGGCTCTTGGCGCCGGTCTGGCGGTGTGGGGCGTCATCAACCTTCTGGAAGGTTACGGGTCGGACAACCCTGCGGCAAAAAGCCAGGGCATTAAGCAGCTGATGGCGGGAGGCGGTGTCGTTCTGATCGGTCTTCAGCTTATCCCTCTGCTGTCCGGGCTGTTCAGCTAAATGTCACCCGTTGTCCCTTTTTCCAGAAAAGGAGCTGATGTATGGACTTTATCATCGACGCAATCGTTGAATGGCTGAAAGGTCTGCTCGTCGATGGTATCATGGGAAATCTGGATGGTCTTTTCGATAACGTCAATCAGAGCGTTGGCGAGATCGCCACACAGGTAGGCACGACCCCGGCGGACTGGAACGCCGGGGTCTTTTCCATGATACGACAGATCTCTGAAACTGCCATCCTGCCAATCGCCGGGGTCATCCTCACTTTTGTAATGACTTATGAGCTGATACAGATGCTCATAGAACGCAACAACCTCCATGAAGTTGACACATGGATGTTTTTTAAGTGGGTGTTCAAAACCTTTGTGGCTGTGATGATCCTGACGAACACCTTCAATATCGTGCTGGCGGTCTTTGATGTGAGCCAGCATGTGATACAGCAGTCAGCGGGCATTATCCAGAACGGGACAGAGATCACGCCGGATGTGCTGGACAGTTTGCGGACAGAGCTTGAGGCGATGGAGTTAGGTCCTCTGTTCGGACTCTGGCTACAATCCTTCCTAATCCAGCTTACCATGATTGCCTTAAACATCGTGATCTTCGTCATCGTATATGGCCGTATGATTGAAATTTATTTACTCACAAGTTTAGCTCCTATCCCGTTTGCCACAGTCCCCAACAGGGAAACCGGAC
Organism: Butyricicoccus sp. AM32-19; assembly: GCF_003480365.1. Lineage (NCBI taxonomy): Bacteria > Bacillati > Bacillota > Clostridia > Eubacteriales > Butyricicoccaceae > Butyricicoccus > Butyricicoccus sp. AM32-19. Next base: position 79,367 of record NZ_QUIX01000006.1, read on the forward strand.
ACATGGGGCAGAACTATTTCCGCTCCCTCTTTGCGGTAGGCTTTCAAGGTCTATTGATCTTAGTCTGTGTCGCCATCTATGCGGTGCTGATCCAGAGTATCGCCACCGACGGCGACCCCATCGGGGCGATCTGGGGCTGTGTGGAATATACGGTGCTGCTGTGTTTTACCTTATTCAAAACAGGCAGTCTTGCAAAATCCATCTTCGGCTGCCATTAAGAGACTTCGGGCCATGCTGACCCGAAGCGGAAAGGAGAAATCCATGCAGGAAAAAACTGCGGGCGGAACACCAGCCGCCCCTATAAAGCTGGATGTAAGCGTGCGGGTCATCGAACCCGTGAAAAATCTCATGGGCTTTGCCAGCGTGAAATTCAATGACTGCTTTGTGGTGGAAAATCTGAAAATCGTACAGGGCAGCAAGGGCCTCTTTCTTGGGATGCCCAGCCAGCCGGACGGAAAAGGCGGCTACCGGGATATGGCCTACCCTGTCACAAAGGAGTTCCGGGAACAGCTCAATACCGCTGTTCTGCAAGCCTATGAGGCAAAGCTGGAACAGATGGCGGAGCGCGGCTCTGTGGGGCGTGCGTCCATCAGCGACCAGCTCAAAGCCGGGAAAGCGGCTGCCGAACAGGCAAAGGCAGAACGGCCTCCGAAGGAAAAGCCCAGCCGCAGCGCAGAGCGTTGACCTCGAGCCATGCTGGCCCGAAGCAGAAAGGAGGCGGGAACCATGCTACGCAAACGGACGGGCTATGACGCGGCCTGCTATTACGACGGAAAACTGCTGGGCCGCTGTACCAAAGCGGACAGCGACGCCTATACCCTGTTGATGAACGCCTGCGGCGGGGAGGCCGCCCGGGTCCTGCGGGAATATGCCTATTTTTCCCCGGAACTGAAAGCCATCTTAGAAAAGGCGGCGCTCATGCAGGCGGACCGGAGCCGGACGGGCGGAATGTTCCATGCGCCGAAAAGTTCCCCGTGGGGCGAGGTGCAGAGCTGTGAAACCCTCTGTCCGGGGGTGTTTCTGGTATCTACCGCCAGCCACGGCGGAACGATGGTGGCAAACGAGGTAGCCGCCGTCCTCTCCCCGGCGGCCAAAAAATGCGGCTTCAAGGACAAGGGCTATATCTGCTACGAGGAGGACGCGCAGGAAAGCGTAGTGCTCCGGGAGCTGCTGGACAAAAAGCTGTGGAAAATCCCTGACCGCATTAAGGACAAAGGACAGTTTGAAGAAAAACTCAATCAGTCCATCCGGCAGTATCACCCCGAATACTGGCGGGCAAGGCAGAGCGGACGAGAGGCCGCCGAAGCTGCCCGCAGCACAGCCCCGGCCAAAGAGGCCGCAAGATAACCTCGGGCCATGCTGGCCCGAAGCAATAAAGGAGGTGTACCAAAATGGCCTATGTGCCAGTACCAAAAGACCTTTCCAAAATCAAGACAAAGCTGGCCTTCAACCTAACGAAGCGCCAGCTTGTTTGTTTTTCCAGCGCAGCGGCGGTGGGCCTCCCGGCTTACCTGTTTTCCCGTGGCAGTATCGGGAACAGTGCCGCCATGTTCCTGATGATCGGCCTCATGCTCCCGTTCTTCTTTCTGGCTATGTATGAACGAGACGGTCTGCCGCTGGAAAAAGTGCTGAAAAACATCATCCGCACCCGGTTCCTCTATCCCCGTGTGCGGCCTTACAAAACCGAAAATTTCTATGCGCTGCTTAGCGCCAGAAAGGAGGCGCAGCCGATTGCGAAACAGCAGAAGGGCCGGAAAGCCCGCAGGCAAAAAGCCTGAAAAGCAGGGCCTTACCGGCCTGTTCACGAAAGGAAAGAACGTTCCCACCACCGCCCAGCAGACCCTCCCTTACCGGGAAATGTACCGGGACGGGGTGTGCCGGGTAGCGGACCGCTATTACACCAAAACCATTGAATACGAGGACATCAACTACCAGCTCGCACAGTCCGAAGATCAGGCAGCCATCTTTGACGGGTGGAGCGCCTGCCTCAACTACTTTGACAGCAGCCTTCCGTTCCAGCTTTCCTTCCTCAACCACCGGAGCCGCCCGGGCAGCCGGTACAGCGTGAACATCCCCATGCAGGACGATGATTACAACAGCGTCCGGTGTGAGTATGTGGAAATGCTGGAAAACCAGATCGCCAAAAGCAACAACGGCATTGTCCGCACAAAGCTCCTGACCTTCGGCGTGAATGTGGACGACCTTTCCACCGCCAGGGCAAGGCTGGAACGTGTAGAGGCGGACATTTGCGGGAACTTCAAAAAGCTGGGCGTCAAGTGCCGTTCCCTTTCGGGGCTGGAACGGCTGGAGCTTCTTCACGGGCAACTCCACCCCGGTAGCGGCTCCCCCTTCCGGTTTTCATGGGATATGATCCCCAAAACCGGGCTTTCCACCAAAGACTTTATCGCCCCGGACAGTTTCGATTTTCGTTTCAGCCGTCTGTTCCGGGTGGGGACGACCTGGGGCGCTGCCTCCTACTTGCAGATTTTGGCCTCAGAGCTCTCGGACAAGCTGCTGGCGGAGCTTTTGGAAATGGATGCGGAAATGACCATCACTCTCCATATCCAAACCGTCGATCAGGCCGCCGCCGTAAAATCTATCAAGGCCAAAGTCTCCGACATTGACAAGATGAAGGTGGAGGAACAAAAGAAGGCAGCCCGGTCAGGGTACGACATGGACATACTTCCACCCGATCTTGTAACGTACAGCAACGACGCAAAGACCCTTCTGGAAGATTTACAGAGCCGGAATGAAAGAATGTTCCTGCTGACCTTCCTTGTGGTAAACATGGCCCCGACCCGCCGGGAGCTGGACAATGACCTGTTCACGGTGTCCGGTATCGTCCAGAAATACAACTGCACCTTGAAGCGGCTGGACTTCCAGCAGGAGGACGGTTTTCTTTCCAGCCTTCCGCTGGGCCATAACGGCATTGAGATCAAGCGCGGCATGACGACCAGCTCCACGGCCATTTTCGTTCCCTTTATGACGCAGGAGCTCCGCATGGATGGCGAAGCCGTCTATTACGGGCTCAACGCACTTTCCCATAACGTCATCATGGCAAACCGGAAAAAGCTCAAAAACCCCAACGGCCTGTTCCTCGGCGTGCCGGGCTCCGGCAAATCCTTTGCCGCAAAGCGAGAGCTTGTGAACGTGTTCCTTGCCACCCGTGACCGGATCATTGTGGTGGACCCGATGGGCGAATACTCGCCCCTTATCAAGCGGCTGGGCGGACAGGTCATCGAGATCGCCCCGGACAGCCCCCACCACATCAACCCGATGGACATTGACCTGAGCTTTGACGAGGAAAACCCGATGGCGCTGAAAGCCGACTTTATCCTGTCGCTGATGGAGCTGATCGTCGGCGGCAAGGATGGCTTGCAGCCGGTGGAGCGGACCGTCATTGACCGCTGTGTACGCCAGATGTACCGGGAACACTTGCAAAACCCGGAAACAAGCAAAATGCCGACCCTCCAAACGCTATATGACCTGCTCTGTTCCCAGCCGGAGGGCGAGGCGGTGCGGCTGGCAACGGCCCTTGAAATTTATGTGTCGGGTTCCCTTAACGTGTTCAACCATGAAACCAATGTGGACTTAAACCGCCGTCTGGTATGCCTTGACTTAAAAAAGCTGGGGGCCGGGCTTCGGACGATTGCCATGCTCATTATGCAGGACTTGGTAAACTCGCAGGTGTCCATGAATTTCCTACGCGGTATCGCTACATGGTGCTACTTCGACGAATTTCATGTGCTGCTCCGTGACCGTCTGACGGCAAGCTATTGTGTGGCGATCTGGAAAATGCTGCGAAAAAAAGGGTGCGTTCCCAGTGCTTTAACGCAGAACGTGAAGGATTTTCTGGCAAGCCCGGAGATCGAGAACATCTTTGAAAACTCGGACTTCCTTGTGCTTCTCTCGCAGGCACAGGGGGACCGGCAGATTTTAGCCAAACAGCTTGGGATCAGCCCCCATCAGCTTTCCTATGTGACCCATACCAATTCCGGCGAAGGGCTGCTGTTCTTCGGAAACACCACCATCCCGTTTGTTGACCGCTTCCCGCAGAATACCGAGCTGTACGCCATTATGACCACCCGCCCGGAGGACAAAAAACAGGAAATGAACCGGGCGTAACACACTTCGGGCCATGATGGCCCGAGGTTTGGAAAGGAGGGATACATTATCGGAAAGAAACCGGACAAACGGAATTTTCAAAGGCCGGGGCCGACGGAGGATACCGGGGACAATCGCCCCGGACCGGCAGAACGGGAAGGACCTTCCCCCGCACCGTCCCGACGTCTGCGGTTTGAGGACGAGGATGCCGGGCAGGACAGTCCTTCGGGCCATGATGGCCCGAAGTCCAAAAGCGGCAAGTTTCAAGAGGACAGCCGCAAAAGCCGTCCCTCTGACCGCATGAGGCAGGAGGATGAAGCGAGCAGGCCGCAGGATACCGGCAGGGCACAGGAGCCGGAGGGCTCCGCCGAGAAGGCCGGGAGTAAAAAGGACAAGTACCAGAAGGCGCAGGCCAAAGCGGAGCGCGCCGGGGAAAAGCTGGGAAAGGCCCGGGAGAAGCTGGATAAGGTCGAGGCGAAACGGGCGGCGCAGAAGCCGCCGGGGCTTGCAAAAAAGGCAGTCCGGGGAGCCCGTACAGAAGCGTGGTTCTATGTCCACAACAAGATACACGAGGTTGAGCATGAAAATGTGGGCGTGGAAGGAGCGCATAAATCCGAGCTGGCCGCAGAGGCCGGAGCCCGGAAACTGACCCGCTATGCCAAACGCCGCTGGCGGGAACACCCAGCCCGGAAGGTGGCAAAGTGGGAACGGAAGGACATAAAAGCCCGGGCCAATGTGGATTTTCAAAAGATGGCCTCCGAGCACCCGGAACTTGCCAGCAATCCGTTTTCCCGTGTGCAGCAGAAATGGAAACTGAAACGCCGGTATTCCAAAGAAGCAAAGGCGGCTGCAAAACAGGGCGCAAAGGCCGCAAAGAAAACCGCTGCCGCTTCGGGAACTGCGACCCGTCGGGCGGCGCAGTTTGTGACCCGTCATCCCGTGGCGGTGCTGGTCCTGCTCCTGCTGTTACTGCTCTGTTTTCTTGTGTCGGCGGTAAGCTCTATCTTTCCCACGCTTGGCAGCGGCCTTGCCAATGCGTTATCCGGCACCTCCTACGCCTCGGAGGATACGGACCTGCTGGGGGTGGACGAGGACTACACGGCGCTGGAAAACGAGCTGGCGCAGACGGTAGCGAACATTGAAAGCACCCATCCCGGCTATGACGAGTACCGCTATTCCGTGGACGAGATCGGCCATAACCCCTATGAGCTGGCGTCCTATCTCTCGGCAAAGTACCATGTGTATTTCCGTGAACAGGTGCAGGACGAGCTGCGGGAGATTTTCGAGGCACAGTATGAACTGACCTTGACGGAGGAAGTCGAGATACGCTACCGCACCGAAACCAGCACTGACCCGGAGACCGGGGAAACCACCACCGAGGAAGTCCCCTATGAGTATTACATTCTCAATGTGACCCTCACAAACAAGACGCTGCCTGCCGTGATCCTGCCGAGGCTTAACGAACAGCAGCGGGAAATCTACACCGTTATGCAGCAGCTCAAAGGCAACAAACCCTATCTGTGGGAAGGGATTTACAACGGTGGCGAAGATACCGGCCCCAGCTATGAGATACCCGGCGAGGCGCTGGATGACCCGGCTTTTGCGGCGCTCATGGAAGAAGCCACAAAGTACATCGGCTGGCCCTATGTGTGGGGCGGCTCCAGCCCGTCCACCTCCTTTGACTGTTCGGGCTTTGTCTGCTGGGTGTACACGGCCAGCGGCGTCCACAACCTGCCCCGTACCACGGCGCAGGGCATTTACAACCAGTGTGCTATCATTTCCCCCTCCGAGGCAAAGCCCGGCGATATTATCTTTTTCACGGGAACCTATGATAGCCCCGGCCCTGTGTCCCATGTGAGGATTTATGTGGGCGACGGGATGATGCTTCATTGTGGTTCGCCCATCCAATACGCAAACATCAATTCAAGCTACTGGCAGACACATTTCTATGCCTTCGGGCGTTTGTGAGCCAGAGGAAAGGAGTCCTTGCATGAACAAGATCGACAAGCTCGATAAGGAACTGGAAAAAGCCCGGGAGAAGGCTGCCGAGTGGCAGGCCAAAATCCGGGAGCTGGAAAAGCAGAAACAGGAGGAAGAAAACAGCCAGATCGTGCAGGCGGTGCGCTCCCTCAAACTGACGCCCACCCAGCTTATGGCTTTTTTGAATGACCCCCAAAACAGCCTTACAGCTTCGGGTCATACTGACCCGAAGCCGGAGGCGCCCGAAAAGGAGGACACAGCCCATGAAGAAAATTAAATACCGCAGGCTGGCGGCGATGGCTGCCAGCCTTTTGTGTTGCCTGATCTTTACAGTCCCGGCTTATGCACAGAGCAGCGAGCCGCAGCCGGAGACAGCTCCCTCCCCGGCAGAAACCGAAGCGGAGCCGGAAACCCAGAACCCCTTTACCCCGGACGGGACGGGAACCGTGGTGGACAACGCCACCGACGAGGATGGAAAGGAGTTCTACACCATCACCACCGCAGACGAGAGCGTGTTTTATCTGGTGATCGACAAACAGAAAACCAGCGAGAACGTCTATTTCCTCAATACTGTTACCACAGACGACCTTCTGCCTCTTGCCGAACAGGGTAAGGAACCGCCCAAAGAAGTGACCCCGGAGCCAGAGCCAAAGCCCACTGAACCGGTGGAGGAAGTACCGGAACCCGAGCCGGAGAAAAAGGACAGCCCCCTTCTCTCTCTGCTCCTGATCGGTACGGTGGTGCTGGCCGGCGGTGGAATTGGTTACTATTTCAAGATTTACAAGCCGAAGCATGAGGCCCCGGATTTAGAGGATGATTACTGCGAATATGAGGACGGGGAGCTGGAGGAGATCGCAGAGGAACCCGAGGACGAAGATACCCCGCCGTGGGAGGAAGATACGGAGGAATGAGAATGAATTTTACAAGCAGCCCTTTTGAACGAATGATGAAGGAAGTACCGCACCCCGGCTGGGACAATGACGACCCTTGTAAGGGATGCCGTTACTACAAGGAGTGCAAAGGAAAGAAAAAACAGTGCCGGAAGAAGTTCCGGGCGCTGATCGTGGAGCCCCGCCCTTCGGGCCATCGTGGCCCGAAGTCTTAAATGGACGCCCGGGAGCTGACCCGTGACGAGAAGAAGAAAATCCGTTCTCTTGTCACGGGGATGTGTGCCAACTATGACCGGGAAAGCGGCCTGTGCCTTCCTCTTGACTGTGCCTGCTATATGCTGCACAAGTGCTGGACAGGGGCGTACTGCCGTTATTTCCGTGAGGCTGTCCTGCCTCTTAACCCGGAGCTTCAAGCGTCGTTGACAACGGAAGGCATCTCCCCGGAGCTGCGAGCCTGTGCGGTCTGCGGAAAGGCGTTTTTGCCCGAGGGGCGTCAAGCCTACTGTTCCGACGCCTGCAAGGCCGAAGGGAACCGCCGAAAAAGCCGGGAACGCATGAGGAAAATGCGGGAGAAAAGGCCGGGCGGCTGTTACGATTTGCCGCTTCCAAAGGCTTGACATTCCGGGCTTTTTGGAGGGTGTTTCCGGGGTGGGAATATCTTATTACATTCCTCCCCGGTCTGCCCTCTTATTTCGTAACATCCAGCACTTCGGGTCATGTTGGCCCGAGGCACAGAAAGGAGGGATCTCTTGGAGACAGTACAAGGATATGTGATTTTGAAAGCTGCCACCTTTGAAACCGGACACGGCTTTGCGCTGGGGCATAATCCGGGAGCGCCGAGCCCCTTTGTGACCTGGCAGTTTACCAAGGGAGAAAACGGCCATCGGGATTACTACTGGGGCCGCTATGGAACCAGTCAAGCGTGGGCGCAGAGGGACTTTGACCGCCGGGTGGACGACTATCAGCAGCTTTACCATGCGGCGGTCAAGCATACCGAGCTGGGACCGGAGGGCGTTTACCGCTATTATTCCACCCAGCGGCCCGTGGACATAGGCACCTACCCGAAGCCGCCGGATAACCAGCCTCTTTCCATCGTCAACTACGATGACGACAGGCGGCGTCCTGTGGCAGACGGCAGGCTGATGGCATGGGGCGAACTGACCTACGCAAAGCCGCTGACCGAAAAGCAGATGGAGGATTATGAACTGAAACCAGCACCGGGCAATCCTGACCGGGTGCGCCCATCCATTACCGCCCGGCTCAAAGAAGGAACCAGAGGGCAGGAACCCCCGAAGGAGCCCGGCCAGAAGCGGAGCCATAAAAACCATGAGGAACGATAAAGGAGGATCGCCATGCACGAAAAAGACAACTATCTGAAAACCGCCGAGCTCTCCACGGAGCAGAACTGCAACATGATCGACGGCGTACCCAACAACACGCCTATCCCACCCACGCCCCCGGAGTTGGACGCAAAACCGCTTGATAAGGTAAAGGAGCCCAAAGAGCGCCGGAAAGGCCGGGAGTTGGAACGCTGATGGAGAACCGCAAGCGGAATGTCCATCTGCACGTTATGGTAACGCCGGACGAGCTGGCAGCCATCCATGAACGGATGGCTGAGGCGGGCATTTCCAACGCCGGGGCTTATGTGCGGAAAATGGCTCTGAATGGATATATCCTGCACATCGACCTTGCACCTGTAAAAGAGTTGATCTCTCTGCAACGGCGCTGTTCTAACAATCTCAATCAGGTTGCCATACACGCACATACCTATGGCGTGTACCCGGAGGAAATCGACGGATTGAAGCGGGACTATGAAAAACTGTGGGGCGAGGTGTCAAAGGTGCTGCGGGAGCTTTCCGAGCTGGTGGCAAAGTAAGACGAGGGCGGCAGGTTCCGATGTTGGGACCTGCCGCCTTGTTCTTTTTACCATCTATATCTATGTTTCCGAAAATGTAATTCCCGAAGTCCAGCCTCTTTACAAATAGACGATAGAATTTTTAGTATTTCTTCTCGTGTAGAATTAAGCCATTCAGCAAGCTCACGATCATAGAAACAATAAGCGACATCTTCGCCTGTGCCATATGTCGAATAGGCTTTTTCCTTTTTGGCTATTTTCAATCGTCTGCGAATTGCTGTTAGCATATCAGTGATAGTATAGAGTTTTTCTCTCCATAAAGAGTTTTGGACAGAAGATTTTCCATCAGCCTGTTTTAATATGGAGCCATCACGAGTTCTTAGTACCCCTGTATTCAAGGCAATTAGCGTATCTTCAATCGCTTTATCAAAATCCTCCATTCGACCTTCTTGATAAATGTCATCTTGAAAGGCTGGACGATCAAAGCACTCCAAATAAAATTGGACAAGCTCTTTATCTTTTTCAAAGGCAGGTGTGGAAGAAGTAGTTTCGACTTCCAAAATTGCTGTCTGTTCTGCAAGCTGCTTCCAACTTTGTAGCAGTTCTTTAGGATAACGAGTAATATCCGTATCAATCAATTTAGAACAAGACTGGCATAACCAAATTCCATTTTCAAACGACTTTCTTTCTTCGGGTGTCATAGAAGCGTCATAGCGTGGACCGCCTTGAGCCGCTGCACAGATATGAGCTGCTACCCCTATATTTGTAATTTTTTCAGGATTGGTATTTGCCCCACAAGTCAACTTTCGGCAAGCAGGATTACTACATCTTCTACCAACCCGATTTGCCAGTAATTCCTTTGTTGCTGAAGTAAAGTCGTCTCTGCTGTTCCCCATGTTCATCACCTCGTCTAACCAAAATATTGATTTCATTATATCATAACTTTTTAGATAAAACCATCAAGCTTCGGGCCAGCATGACCCGAAGTTTTAGGACAGGATTTACTAATCTTTCGCAACATTTATGTCCCCGGGCAGGCATGATAAAATAGAGGTAGGAAGGATAGATAAAGGAGGTTTTGAAGATGAAGATACTGCTGAAAATATTGGTTGCTCCCTTTGCTTTAGCGTTGTCCCTTCTGGCGGCTCTGCTGGTGTTCCTATTTGATATTTGTGCCGTCCTGCTGACGATTGCCTCTGTGATCCTGACGGTGCTGGGTGTCGCTCTCTTTTTCACGCCGACGCCCATAGGCGGGATTGTATTTCTGTTTCTTGCCTTCCTTCTTTCGCCGTATGGACTGCAAGCGGCGGCGGGCTCCCTTCTTTGGGCGCTGGACGGAGGCAAATCCGCTCTGTACCGGTTTCTGGCAAGTTAAGCAGCCTCGGGCCATACTGGCCCGAAGTCGGGGCGGTCTGAATGGGCCGCCCCTTTCTCATGGAAAGGAGGAATGATTTTTGGCTACCACAACTTTGTTACAGCGCCATGCGGGCGAAGGCGAAACGATTGCTGAGGCTATCCGGGATTGTCTGGACTATGGCAAGGACCCGGAGAAAACAGAAAGCGGAAAGTATATCTCCGCTTATGAATGTGATCCGGCCACCGTGGCGGACGAGTTCCTTTTGGCAAAGGCCAGCTATGCCGCTATGACGGGCCGGGAACAGAAGAAAGAAAATAATGTGCTGTGCTATCAGATACGACAATCCTTCTATCCGGGCGAGATCACCCCGAAGGAGGCGAACCGTATCGGCTATGAGCTGGCTATGCGCTGGACAAAGGGGCGGCACGCTTTTATCGTTACCACGCACACCGATAAGCAGCACATCCATTGTCACATTTATTACAACTCCACCACCCTTGACTGCACCCGGAAATTCCGAAATTTTTGGGGCTCCAGCTTCGCCCTTCGGCGGCTCTCTGACAGGCTGTGCCTTGAAAACGGGCTATCCATCGTGGAGAACCCGAAGCCCCGGAGCAAGGGCAAGTATCGGAACTATGGAGAGTGGCAGAAAGACCGGAAAGGGCCGCTTTCCTATCAGGACAGGCTGCGCCTTGCCATTGATACTGCGTTGGCGGAACGCCCCGCTGATTTGGACGAATTTCTCAATTTGATGAAGCGGGCCGGGTATGAGGTCAAGACGGTTCGGGGCGGCGGTATCAGCTTCCGGCTGACCGGGCAGGGACAGGAACGCTTCACCCGTCTGCGTGCCTCCACGCTGGGGGACGGCTACGACTTGCAAGATGTTCTGTCCGCCATTGAGGGCAAAGAAAAACGCCCCGGGCGCTCGGAGCGGAAAATCAGTCTGGCGGTGGATATTCAAGCAAAGCTGGCTGCCGGTAAGGGGCCGGGATATGAACGCTGGGCGAAGGTATTTAACATTAAGCAGATGGCCGCCGCTCTTGCCTATATACAGGACAATAACCTGACCGATTATGAGCAGTTGGCGAAGAAAGCCACCGAGGCGGCAGACCGTTTCCATGTTATTTCCGAACAGGTCAAGCAGACGGAGCAGGCCATGAAAACCAATGCCGGGCTAAAGGCCGCAACGGTTCAGTATGCCAAAACCCACCCAGTCTTTGAGCAGTATAAGGCGACGAAGTACAGCCGGAAATTCCTTGCGGAGCATGAGGCCGACCTTGAACTGTACCGGGCTGCACAAGCGGAAATGCGCTCTCTGCTGGGCGGGGCGAAGCTCCCTAAAATGGATGTGCTGAAGGAGGAAGGCCGCAAGCTCACAGCAAAGAAAAAACAGCTCTATGGAGAATACCAGAAGGCACGACGGGATATGCAGGAGATCGTCACGATCAAGGCGAACATTGACACTCTGATGGGCTACACCGAGCCGGGAAGAAAGCAGGAAAAGGAGCGTTAAGGTTATGAAAATAAGGAGCAAAGCGACGCTGACACTTCGGGCCATGTTGGCCCGAAGATACGGGTTTGGGGCGAGCCCCAACAAGCCGCCTTTGTGCCACTTGTGGCCACAGAGGCATTGCTTGCCACTTAGCGGCAGCCCCTAAAATAGCGCAAAAAAACAGAGGCCCTTATTCTGGAACCTCCGTTTCTCTGGCTTTCTTAATGCCCTCGGCTGTGGCTTCTATTACGACAAGCTCTTTTTCATTCATAGAATTTAGGAGCACATCAATGTGCTTTCTGCAAGAGCTTGACCTTGCCCCTCCGTCCGCATGAATAAACTGGTCAACTGAAACGTCAAACATGGTAATGAGTTTAACAAAAAGGTCGAAACTGGGATACTGACCTTTGTTCTCAATATTCATAATGGTACGGGAGTCACGGTCTACTAATTCCGCAACATAGGCTTGTGTCCATCCCTTTTCTTCTCTGGCTCGTTTGAGAGCCGCCCCGAGGCCGTGAAAGTCAAACCTTCTTTCATCTTGGTTCATTCTCATATCACCCTATATCATTCTACATTTCTGGTTGAATTATGAGAATGTAATGAAATTTTACATTAAGTAGTATTTTGTTTCGCATCCATGTAGGCTCTAACTTGTATTATTCGAGGTAGAGAACTATAATATATCCTGTGGAGGTGCGAAATGGACTATATGACATTGAAAGAGGCCGCCGAAAAGTGGGGCGTGACACCTCGTAGAGTAAATTATTATTGCGCTGGTGGGCGTATCCCCGGTGCTGTAAAGATGGCTGGTGTTTGGCTGATCCCAAAGAACGCAGAAAAGCCGATTGACGGAAGGACAAAACAAGGGAAGGGGTTGCACCATGAATAAAATCCTGATTATAGATGATGACAGAGAACTGTGCGCTTTGATTAAACGTAGCGTACAAGCAGAAAACATAGAAGCTGATTTTTGTAATACCGGAAAAGAGGGCTTACAAAAATTAAGAGAGCACGAATACCAGCTTGTGGTGCTGGATGTGATGATGCCCGGCATGGATGGTTTTGAAACACTGGAAGAAATTCGCAAGGAGTACAGCTTACCGATTTTGATGTTCACATCTAAAAATGACAGCATTTCTAAAGTACGGGGCTTACGGGCCGGAGCGGACGATTATCTTACAAAACCGTTTGATATGGATGAACTGATTGCCCGTATTGCGTCTCTTATTCGCCGCTACACTCGCTTTAATCAGCAAGCTGGAGCCATACAAAAGCTAAATTTTGACGGATTGCAGATTGACCTTGAAAATCGTTCTGTTACCACATTAAACGGCACTTTTGAACTTCCACCAAAGGAATTTGATCTGCTCCTGTACTGTGCAAAGCATCAAGGAAAAATTTTGACAAAACAGCAGATTTATGAGGAAGTTTGGGGCGAAGAATATTTCTATGATGACAGTAACATTATGGCGATTATCAGTCGGCTTCGTAAAAAATTAGAAGTCAATCCTTCAAGCCCAAAGTATATACAAACGGTCAAAGGGATTGGCTACCGGTTTAATAAGGAGGTGTAGTCAGCATGGAAATTATCGTATTCTTGTCCATTGTGATTGCTGTTGTGGCTGTATTGACTTCCATCGTTCTCGTTCGGCGTGTAAAAAAACAAATAGCAGAAATGACTGATGTGCTGGTTGATGTGAAAAATGGAAATGGCAATCGGCGTATTTTGTCTGCAACAAATGAATTGACAGCCCCTCTTGCCTATGAAATCAATGAGATCGTTGTGGCCTATGAAAACAGACTTTCAACTGTACGGCAGACAGAAGAAACCAACCGCCAGCTTATGACGAGCCTTTCCCATGACGTGCGAACGCCCCTTACTACTCTGCTTGGGTATCTTGACGCTGCACACAAAGGGCTGGTCACAGGAAAAGACCGGGATGATTATATTGAAACCGCCCGCCGGAAAGCCCATGATCTGAAAGAATATATTGATGTACTCTTTGACTGGTTCAAGTTAAATTCTAACGAGTTTGCTTTGGAGATCCAGAGTGTTGAGGCCGCAGAGCTGACAAGAAATATCCTCATTGACTGGATACCGATTTTTGAGGATAAACAGGTTGAGTATGACATTGATATTCCCGAACAGCCTGTCCGGGTAAGATTGGATATGGACAGCTATATGAGGATTGTCAATAATCTCATTCAAAATGTAATCGCTCACAGCCATGCAGACAAAATCAAAATTGCCCTGTCAAAGAAGGAAAATAACATGGAGCTGCTGCTGGCGGATAATGGAGTGGGAATTGAGAAGGAAGATTTGAAACACATTTTTGAACGGCTCTATAAGTGTGACAAAGGACGGTCTGAAAAAGGAAGCGGTCTTGGTCTTTCTATTGTCCATCAGCTTGTAGAAAAGATGGGTGGAAGTATAGCAGTTGAAAGTTTGCCGGGAAAAGGAACTGAATTTATGTTGCTTTTTCCTTTGGAGAGTTAAGCGGGTTCCCGTCTTTATGGCGGGAGCCTTTGTCATTTTACTGGATTTCAAATTGCAAGGTTAATGCAAGGTTGCGGCAAGGTTAATGCAAGGTTGGCATGATAGAATACCTTACAGAACAGGAGGTTTTGAATATGGATACAAATTATATCATTGAAACAAAAAATCTGACGAAGCAATACGGCTCACAAAAGAGTGTGGCTGACTTAAATATCCATGTGAAGCGTGGGAGAATTTACGGTCTGCTGGGCAGAAACGGAGCCGGAAAAACCACTACCATGAAAATGCTGTTGGGCTTAACGAAGCCGACTTCCGGGGAGGTCAAAATCTGGGGAAAGTCTTTGCAAGGGAATGAAAAGAAGCTGTTGCCCCGTATCGGAAGCCTGATTGAGTCCCCCGGTTTTTATCCCAATCTGACCGGCACAGAGAACCTGCGTATCTTTGCTACTCTGCGGGGCGTACCAAACAATCATGCTATCAAAGATGCTCTGGATCTGGTAGGACTGCCCTACAAAGATAAAAAGCTCTTTTCACAGTATTCTCTTGGTATGAAGCAGCGGCTTGCCATCGCCCTTGCCGTTATGCACGATCCGGAGCTTTTGATTTTGGATGAGCCGATCAACGGCCTCGATCCCATCGGTATTGCAGAAGTACGCTCCTTTATTCGGGAGCTTTGCGACGCAAGAGGAAAAACTATTTTGATTTCCAGTCACATTCTTTCGGAGATTTCTTTGCTGGCTGACGATATTGGAATTATCGACCACGGCGCGTTGCTGGAAGAAGAAAGCCTTGCTGAGCTGGAGCAAAAAAGCAGTAAGCATATCCGGTTTACGCTCTCTGATACTGCACAGGCAGCAAGAATTTTGGAACGCAATTTCCATGAAAACCATTTTTCCATACAGGACGACCACAATCTGCGCCTGCACAACCTTGATCTGCCTGTGGGTAAAATTGTAACTGCCTTTGTAGAAAACGGATTGGAGGTATCAGAAGCACATACCTGTGAAGAAAGTCTTGAAGATTACTTCAAGCGTGTGACAGGGGGCGAAGGAATTGCTTAAACTAATCAAATGCGAATTTTTGAAATTGAAACGGAAGAAATTTATTCCGCTTATTATTCTGGCTGCTTTCCTGTTTCCAATCCCGCTGACTTATCTGATGACAACGCCCTCTATGATGGAGCGATATACAGATCGGGCAGATGCTTTTGACGGACTATTTAACATGGTGTTGGGATATGGTATCCAGTTTTTACTGCCCTGTATTATTGGAGTGATTGCCGCTATCCTGTTCTTTATGGAACGCGACAACGATACATTCAAAAATCTGCGTACAATTCCCATAACCAGCACGCAAATGGTGCTTGCAAAGATTATTGTCCTCTTTCTTTTTGGAATTGTTTTTTGTGTGGCTTCTACCATTGCAACAATTCTTTGCGGATTTGGAACATTAGAAGTTTATGGAATAGGCTATAAATTGTTTTTAGCGGTTGAAACAGGAATTTTCATTACGGCAGGAACACTCCCGTTGATTGTTCTTGTTGTCTTTTTCAGTAAGACCTATGTTTTTTCCATTTTGTTGTGTGTCTTTTACAGCGTTCTGAACATGAGTGCTACGGCATTGTTTGACACACTGCCTAAAACTATGTTATGGCTTCTGCCCACGCCACTGACTACATTTTGGAGTGCGGGAGATATGGCGGCTCATGGAATAAAAATGGACTTGGAGCAAATGACAGGGCTAATTCCCTCAACATTTCAAGTTGTATTCATTCTTGGGAGCATGGCATTCGTTTCGTTCTTACTGATTGACAGATTATATAAGCAGAGGGGGGAATAAACATGGTTCGCATTGTAAAAACAGAATTTTATAAATTGAAAAGGTATCATATCCTTTGGGCGGGCGTTGCACTCATGCTCCTATCCGTCCTGCTGACCTTGTTTACCTCTATGGCGAATGATGGTTCCGTTTGGGATTTTGCCTATCTTACAGAACAGGTCATCAAAAACAATATGTCCATGATTTTTCCGATGTGTATCAGCCTAATTGCTGGATATATGATTTCTCGTGAGCAGACGGATGACACATTGAAAAATATTCTGACTGTGCCGATCTCTTTTAAGAAACTGTTGACCGGAAAATTGATTGTGTGCGGCGTATTGTCTATTATTTTCGGGCTGATATGCAGTCTGTTTACAATCATAGCAGAAATGATTGTGGGATTTCCCGGCTTTGAGATTTCCTTAGCTCTAAAAGCAGCTTTGCAGATTACTGCGGTTAATTTCTTTTTATATCTTGCGGTTCTGCCGATTATCGCTCTTACTTGTCGGAGGGCAGGCAGCTTTTTAGTCGGTGTAATCATTGCTTTTGTCTATGGATATGGAGGGATGTTTGCCGCAGGAAATATGACATTAGCAAACCTCTATCCGATTACCGCAAGTCTTGGAATGGTAGGCTACCGCAGCTATGATACCGCAGTCAACTGGAATATCGGAACCTGTTCTTGCAGTCTTGCGCTTGCTGTCGTTATTTCTGCCATCTTGATTTTGTGCATGAAAGAACGAGAAGCAACCCAAACAAAGAAAAAGGCCAAAAAGGTAGCTCCAAAGAAAGGCTGGTGATGATTTTATGAAGAAAATAGTTTTAGCATTAACATTCGTCCTTGTGGGAAGTTTTATGCTTGCTGGCTGTTCAAAAGATGAAATTCTCAATCATTACAATAACATTGTTCAATCTGCGGGCTCCATAGAACTGACAGGGAAATCGTCACTGCAAGGGGAAAAAGAAAAAGGAATTGATGATTATACAGGGACTTATACGGCTGATTATGCGAACTTTTCAGGTACAGAGTATTTGTTCGGAGGAACTTCCATAAAGAGAGAAGCCGGTAAGGAGCTGTCCATTGATTGCACCTTGGAGATTACGGAAGGTACTGCAAAAGTATTTTGGATTTCTGGATCTGATGAAGCAGTAACTTTGATTGAAACAACCGGAACTTATAGTGACACAATTACACTTCCTGATGGTGGAAATTATATCGGCATTGAATGTGAGAATTTCACTGGAAACATTGAATTAGATATTGAATAATACTCTGCCGGACGACGGCAAAAGAAAAAAAGCCGTCGTAGAGCAGACAATTTGACACGCCTATTTGAAACGGCGGCTTTGATTTCAGAGCCGCCGTTTCTTTGCGTTTACACAAACCAATGACGACTTGCAGGGACACGGTAGCCGATTGGAGGTTATTTCGCCGTGTCCTTTTCTCTTTTTCGCAGTATCCATGATCTGCACCAGTTAAAAAAAGCGTAACTCCCCCTCCGGGACAGTCTGGTTATGAATGTGAAATCAGACGATACATAAATGAATGTGTAATTTCATGCGTCCGTGTGGCTTCATGCCGCCCGGGCGCTTTTGTGTTCTTATGTGGCTGCTTCGGGTCATGTTGGCCCGAAGTCATTCCCCGGTGCCGCTCCCCGCCGCCTTCGTTTCGGTCACTCGTCAACCAACAACCGAAACGGAGGTCAATATGGCTATTATCAATTTGCGGGACTATTACCCATTCTATACATCGGATTGCTTCATGGAAGTATCGGAAGAAGTTGCAGAAATGTTCAAAGAGTTTGATCGTAAAGAGGCTGCCTACCGGCTGCGTACATACCGCCACAAAGCCTATTATTCCCTTGATCGGGATGACGGGCTGGAGCATGAAGCTGTCTTTGTCGCCTTATCTCCCCATGAACTGTATGAGCGGAAAGTGACCATGCAGGAGCTTCATGCGGCGATTGCCAGTCTGCCGGACAAACAGGCAAAACGGATTTACGCTCATTTCATTCTCGGCATGACCAAACAGGATATTGCCCGGGCAGAGGGCGTCCATGAAAAAGTGGTTCGTGTCGCAATCGAGCGAGGTCTGCGGCACTTAGAAAAAATTTTGAAAAATTCTTTGTAAGGCGTACCGATTTAGGCCGGAAAATGAAATGGCTTATGAGAGGCAAAACACTTCGGGTCACAATGGCCCGAGGTTCAGACAAGCCTCATGCAGATTGAAAATTGAATAAAAAGACACCCGGATACGAAGGGAAACGCGCTGTGTGACAGACCCGCCATGACCTCGGATTTCAAAGAATACAGTCTTTGTAAAACTGAGCGAGCGAACAGGTCCATGCCATAGGTGGGGCAAGGCTGGCTCCACCGGAACAGGCGCAGAACCCGGATACTTGCGTTTAGTCACAGTCCGAGCGTTGAAGCGGCCTTGCAAGCCGTGAGCCGTCGCAGGCAATGAGAACGCCTTGCCATCAGAATGGGGAGAGTTGAAATACTATGGGGCATGAAGCCTATGCCCGTCCGGTGTGTCTGAAATGAAGTGAAAACCTATGGGGAGCCCCCGGCAATGCTGTCTGATGATAGGCCAACCGATCCGGCGTGGCTCCCCATCTTTTCAAAAAAGGAGCACTTTATGGGAAATGCGTTTGGAATGATCCCCGGCTTGGAACCGGACGAATGGAGCAATGACGCCTGCCGTGGTTATGTCATTATGGCAATGGAGGACTGCGGATTTTCAAAGAAGGATATACGGCGTGTTGTGGGGCAGCTTTATGAAGTATTCGACCTCAACAGCGTGGAGGACGCCAAAGAAAAGTACCTTTCCAGTCCTTACTGACCTCGGGCCACATTGACCCGAAGTGGAGAAAGCTCAAAGGGCGGCACCTGCTGGGTGCCGTCTTTTGACATTTCCCCACGGGACAAGTGGGAAAGGCTGGCATATACACGCACTTTCGCAAAGGAGGTTTTCAATGACGCAAGCTGTCACTTATGAACGAGAAACAAAGTCTGTCGCATTTCAAGGGAAGATCATTGTGCTGGAAAGCCTCACGCCGGTACTTCCCCCGAAGGAGAAAGAACAGCGCAAAAAAGAAATTGAGCGTTGTCTTTACGAGGTGTTCAGCAAATATAGGGACAGATTTTCCTAATCATTCGCAACATTGTTGTCCGGGGCTGCTGATGGTATAATATAGTTGTAAGGTTGGTAGCTCCATTCCAACAAGGAAAGGAGCCCAATATGGAATTTATCAGAGAAGATTGTATTTACGCAAGACAGTCAGTAGACCGCAAGGACAGTATCAGCATTGAAAGTCAAATCGACTTTTGCAAGTATGAATTGAAAGGCGGGAGCTGCCGGGTATTCAAGGACAAAGGCTATTCCGGTAAGAACACGGACAGACCGGAGTTTCAAAAGCTGCTGGGCGAGATCCGCAAGGGAAAGGTCCGGCGGGTCATCGTGTACAAACTGGACCGTATAAGCCGCTCTATTCTGGACTTTGCAACGATGATGGAGCTGTTTCAAGAGTACGATGTGGAGTTTGTATCCTCCACGGAAAAGTTTGATACTTCGACCCCGATGGGCCGGGCCATGCTGAATATCTGCATTGTATTCGCCCAGCTTGAACGTGAGACAATTCAGAAGCGTGTCACAGACGCCTACTATTCCCGGTGCCTGAAAGGCTTTCACATGAGCGGACAGGCACCATACGGTTATCAGTTAGAGCCTACTGTGGTAGAGGGTATCCGCACAAAGAAAATGGTTGCCGACCCCGTAGCCGCCGACCATGTTCGGCTGATGTTTGAAATGTACGCTGAACCGGAAACCTCCTTCGGAGATATTACCCGATACTTCGAGGAACGTGATATAAAAATTTATGGCAAATCCATGTTCCGTACATTTCTTTCCCAGCTTTTAAGAAACCCGGTTTACGCACAGGCCGATTTGGAGCTGTACGAATTTTTCAAGAGTCAGGGTGCAGCGATTGTCAATGACGCTTCAGACTTTGCCGGAACAAACGGCTGCTATCTCTATCAGGGGCGGGATGTGAAGGAGGACAAGGACAGGTGCTTAAAAGACCAGATACTTGTTATCGCTCCCCATGAAGCACTCATTTCCTCTGACACATGGTTGAAATGCCGAAAAAAACTTATGGCAAATACCACCTTCCAGCAGGGACGGAAACCGAAGAACACTTGGCTGGCCGGAAAAGTCAAATGCGGTCATTGTGGGTATGCGCTGAAAGCCACCCATGTACCAAACAGCACCGGGTATTTCCGCTGTACCAAACGGACGGAAAATAAAGGCTGTCCGGGCTGCGGGAAAATCCGCAAAGAAGAATTTGAGCAATTCATTTTCTCGGCCATGCAGGAGAAATTCAAAGACTTTCAGATACTCCACGGCAGGGAGGGAAAAGTCAATCCGAAACTGACAGCCTATCAAGTGGAGCTGGCACAAGTGGAGGCAGAAATTGAAAAGCTGCTGGATACGCTGACCGGAGCCAATGCGACCTTGCTTGCCTACGCTAACAAAAAAATTGAAGAACTGGACACCCGACGCCAGACCATTTCAAAGGCAATCGCTGAATTGAGCGTTGAAACCATATCTCCCCAGCAGATAAAGAAGTTGTCCTATTATCTCGACAACTGGGACAGCATAGATTTTGACGACAAAAGAAAAGCCGCCGATGGTTTGATCTCTACGATCAAGGCCACCAGCGACCGTGTTCAGATAGAGTGGAAAATCTGACATTTCCGCTCTATCGCCCCTCATTTCTATTTTATCTTGTTTGTACCCCTTGTACACCGATGTTTATATCGTTGTAGATATGGAATTAAAAGGACGTATCAGAGAAGCACTTATCAAAATGATTTTAGGTTTTGATATTGAAGATATGGACTTAGAACCAGAAGAATAAGCAGTTTTTAGCGGAGCATGATTTAATATCCCCCTCTTTCCTGCTCTGCCACCTGCTTTTATATGAAAGCAACACGCTTTCACCACAGCTCTTTGACAACTGAATAAAGCAGACAGATACGTTTGTGAGATGGCGAGCCACGGGGACTGTACGCCACGACCTTTTCAAAAGAAAGCGAGCGACCCACGCAGTGATCCGAGAGCGACTGTTGGAAAAGTTGTTTTGCCACGACCTATCCTCACAGAATAATGATACGTCCGCATGGTGCGGTTCTGCCCACAAGAATGGGAATAGTTGAGATACTAATGGAGCTTTCCAAAGCCGTCTGCCTGCTTGTAAAAAACGACACACAGTAAAGGGGGGTGCATAGATTATGAACAATACTGATGTGCCTATTTGGGAAAAATATACGCTGACGGTTGAAGAAGCGTCCAAATACTTCCGCATTGGCGAAAAGAAATTGCGTAAATTAGCCGAAGAAAATCTTGACGCTGGCTGGGTTATCGTGAACGGCAACCGTATTCAGATTAAGCGAAAACAATTTGAAAAAATCATAGATACATTGGACGAAATCTAATGTCATTGAGCCGTAGATATGGTATAATAAATATAGCGTATCACGGCTCGTTCCATGACGGAAAGGAGCTTTACACTATGTCTAATGTAAAACGAAAAGACAGTAAAAATCGCAATTTGCGTAATGGAGAGAGCCAGCGAAAAGACGGAAGATACGTTTATAAATATACCGATATATACGGAAAGCCACAATTTATCTATTCTTGGAAACTTGTACCGACAGACAAGACACCTGCTGGAAAGCGTGATGATATATCGTTGAGGGAAAAAGAAACACAGATTAAAAAAGACCTTAACGACGGTATCGATACAGCAGGCGGTAAAATGACAGTCTGCCAGCTCTACGACAAGAAGAACAGCCAAAGAAAGAACATCAAGAGGGCTACTGAAAAAGGACGACAGTATCTTATGAACGCTCTGAAAAATGACCCATTGGGTATGAGGGCGATTGATACTGTTAAGCAGTCGGACGCTAAAGAATGGGCTATCAGAATGAGCGAAAAAGGATACGCCTATAAAACGATTGATAACTACAAGCGTTCCTTGAAAGCGTCATTTTACATGGCGATACAAGACGACTGTATCAGAAAGAACCCGTTTGAATTTAAGCTAAGTGATGTTCTGGAAGATGATACGGAGCAGAAAGTTATCCTTACACCAGAGCAGGAAGAACGCCTGCTTGCCTTTATGGAAAAGGATAAGATTTACAGCAAGTATTATGATGAGGTTGTGCTTCTGCTGGAAACGGGACTTCGTATTTCTGAATTTTGCGGACTAACGACGCATATTGATATGCAGAACAGAATACTCAATATAGACCACCAGTTATTGAAAGACAGCGAAATCGGCTACTATATTGAAACGCCAAAGACCAAAAACGGAAAACGAGAACTTCCATTGACAGAACGGGCTTATCAAGCAATCCAAAGAATACTAAAGAACAGAGGAAAGGCACAACCGTTGATTGTAGGTGGTTATAGCAATTTCCTATTCTTGAACCGTGAGGGCTTACCTAAAGTTGCAGGAAACTATGAGGGCATGGTGCGAGGACTAATTAAGAAGTATAACAAGTATCACACGGACAAGTTACCGAACATCACACCACATTCATTCCGACATACTTACTGTACGAATATGGCAAACAGAGGAATGAACCCAAACACCCTGCAATATCTTATGGGACACGCTAACATAACCATGACACTTGGCTATTATGCACACGGTACATTTCAATCTGCAAAAGCAGAACTGGAAAGACTGGCTTGTTAATATCGGAGCTTATATTTACTACTCATTTACTACTTTTGGTTGCATTTTCATGCTGGTAAATGCCAGCTTATGCAAGGTATCTTCCAAAAAGAAAATACCGATAAAGCCCTAAAATACGGGATATATCGGCATTTACCAACTTATGAAAAGATAATCAGAAATTTAGTAAGTTTTTTTATAAACAAATACAAATACTCGCGCACCATTGTCATCGGCCACAAGGACGATGGCACACCGATCCGCAAGTACATCCAGGACAACAACAAGGCAAGATTTGAGGCCAAGGTACGCGCCGTGCAAATGCTGGTCGCACGCGGCGGCACGCCCGGCAAGGTTACTGTCGAGCAATGGGCGTGGCAGTGGTATCACACCTACAAGGAGCCGCACGTTGGCGAGAGCCAGCGCAACAATTACGAGGAGCACTTGCGGCTGCGCATCTGCCCGGCGATTGGTTTTCTGGCGCTGGATAGCGTGAAGCCGTTCCAACTGCAGGAAATGATGAACAACGCAAGGACCAGTAAAGGCAAGCCGCTCGGCGCAAGTACCGCCGCTAAACTCCACTACATCACGCACGCTATCTTTGATCAGGCGGAAATCAACGGCCTGATTGCCTCCTCCCCATTCCGGCGTATCGAAACTGTGGGCGAGGATGAGAAAAGCCGCCGTGCACTGACCCGCGCCGAGGAGCAGATCGTGCGCGAAGTTGCCAAGCGTCACTATGCCGGACCGTGGGTGCTGCTCATGCTTGACTGCGGTCTGCGTCGTGGCGAAACCGTGCCGATCGGTGCCCGCGATGTCAAGGACGGTCTGCTGTGTATCTCGCAGGCGGTCGAATATAAAACAAAGTCGAACCAGCCGACTTTGAAGTCTACGAAAACCGCAGCCGGAGCGCGCTATGTTCCCATCCCTGACGAACTTCAAAAACAGCTGGACATGAAATCGCGGTATTTCTTTCATGTCGAAAACGGCCGCATGCTGTCCATGACAAAAATGCGCCGTATGTGGCACAGCTTCTACCGGGCTTGCGACATTGCGGCCGGTGCCGAGCTGTACCGCAACGCCGTTGTCAAGCACGCCTTTGATCCGGCCATCACGCCGCACTACCTCCGGCACACTTACTGCACCAACCTGCGCCGTCAGGGCGTGGATCTGAAAACCGCTCAGTACCTCATGGGTCACGCAGACATCAGCACCACCGCCAATATTTACAGCCACGTCACCGAGGAAGATGTGCGGGGATTGAAGGTTTGATTTCCAACACGTTTCCTACATCACTTTTGTTTTTGTTGGTTTTCTGTGCTATATGTGCTGTGAAATGCACATTCTGCTTTTTACGTTTTTCAGAACATTTCCCACAGCAAATACCTAAAAGTCTTAAAGATAGAAAAAATCCCGTCATTTCTGACGGGATTTGAATTGGTGGACATTAACGGGTTCGAACCGCTGACCTTCCGCACGTCAAGCGGATGCTCTTCCAGCTGAGCTAAATGTCCGAATCAGGGACGGCGGCTGCCATCCCTGCTAGCTGCAAGTTTTTACTTGGTCTTGCTGCGGCCCAGATACTCACCGGTACGGGTGTCGATCTGGATGCGCTCACCCTGCTCGATAAAGATCGGAACCTTAACAACAGCACCGGTCTCAACGGTAGCGGGCTTGAGTACGTTAGTAGCAGTGTTGCCCTTAACGCCCGGCTCGGTCTCAGTGATCTCGAGCTCAACGAACAGCGGCGGCTCAACTGCGAAAACGCTGCCCTTGTAGGAAAGAACCTTAACGTTCTCGTTCTCCTTCACGAAGCGGAAATCGTCGCCCAGAGTATCCTTGCTGATCGGAATCTGCTCGTAGGTCTCGTTGTCCATGAAGTAGTACAGGTCACCTTCATTGTACAGATACTGCATCTCGCGGCGCTCTACGAAAGCCTCCTCGAACTTAGCAGTCGGGTTGAAGGAGGTCTCAGTAACCGCACCGGTTACGACGTTCTTCATCTTGACACGAACAAAAGCAGCGCCCTTGCCCGGCTTTACATGCTGGAACTCAATAACCTGCTGTACCTGACCGTCCATTTCAAAAGTTACGCCGTTACGAAATTCACCTGCGGTCATAATCGCTATGCCTCCAAATAATAGTATTTTTTACATCATTAAGCATTATTCGACTGTTCATACAAAACAGTGCTTGTATATAATACCCTATTTTCGCGTATTTTGCAAGAGGGTAACGCATATTTTCTTGAAAATTTTTATCGCGGTGGAACTCGGCGCTTTCCTGCACTGGTTGACCGGGGCATACGAACTGCCGCAGGCGGGCTCGGCCTAACGGGCGACACCTTTTTCTGCACCGGCTGAGCGGGGGACGCGAACTGCGCAAGCGTGTTCGCCCTAACGGGGCGGCTCCTTTTCCTGCACCGGCGGACCGGGGTGCTCGAACTGCGTCAGCGGGTTCGCCCTAACGGGGCGGAGAGTTTTTCGCTGAACCTCAGCGGGAGATTCGCCGCCGCTGCGGCAGGAGCGTGCCGCGCCCCGCGGCGGGGGCAAAAAGGAAGGACAACCTGCGGTTTTCCTTCCTCTTTGAACTCCTACCTTTCCCTTACTTCCTAATCTGGCGCAGATTTCCTATATGTGACCGCTGCGAAATAAGGGAACGGCAGAGGATTTTTTCTACCGTATCTTTCTCAACCTGTTCGCAGGGTCAGATACATTACTGCTACACATATGGGCTACTCTGCGCAGGCGCGGCATAGCAGTGCCGCGCAATTCGTGAGCGCGTTATGATAGACAGCACCTACGAGGATAAATTGTACCAAACGCTTAATTCGTAGGTGCCGTGCGGTATAACACGTTAAAGAGTTGCGCGGCACTGCTATGCCGCGCCTTGCGCAGAGTAGCCCATATGTGTAGCAGTAATGTATCTGACCCTGCGAACAGGTTGAGAAAGATACGGTAGAAAAAATCCCTCTGCCGTTCCCCTATTTTCGAAGCGGTCACATGTCGGCAATCTGCGCCAGACCCTCAAGGGAAAGGGGAGATTCACAAGAGGGTGGAAACCGCAGGTGTCTACCCTCTTGTGCCCCCGCCGGGTAGGCGCACTCCCCGCTGAGGTTCAGCGAAAACCTCCCCGCCCGTTAGGGGCGAACACGCCTGCGGCAGTTCGAGTACCCCGCTCAGCCGGTGCAAAAAAGAAGCCGCCCGTTAGGGGCGAACACGCTTACGCAGTTCGCGTCCCCCGGTCAGCCGGTGCCGAAAAAACCGCCTGCGCGGTTCGCATTTTCTCGGTTGCCCTATGCCGAGAAAACGAAAAAGGCACCGCTCACGCGGTGCCTCTCCCTTCTGCGGATATGTCAGCCGCTCAGCAGCAGCAGTTGCCGCAATTACCGCAGCCGCCGCAGGTATTATCACCACAGGTACCGCAGGAACCGCAGCCGCCGCTGCCCTGACCGCAGCATACCCAGATCAGGATGATCAGGATGATGATCCACCACCAGGAATTTTCGCCCCAGAAGCCGTTAGAAGAACACATACTGTCATTTCCTCCTATCAAAGATTTCATTACATTCTATGGTAAGAGGCCGAAAGTGGTTACACATTCTCCATTCTCAATTTTCAATTCTCAATTTTCGCCAATACGCCGTCCTTGTGCAGACCGATAACCTTTACGGTGACCGGATGATTTTTCTCCGCCTTATCCTCTATATATACAGGAAAGCCGTAGCGTCCGTGCGCCGCCCACAGGCCGCCGGTCGGGTGCTCGGGCAGCGCGTACAGCGTGCGGCCGACAAACTGCTTTCGATAGGCAGCGCTGAGTGTCTCCGCCACCTGCTTTGCCCGCTCGGCGCGGGCGGTTTTGGTCTGCTGATCGAGCTGACCCGGCATGGCGGCCGCCTTTGTGCCCTCACGTACGGAATATGGGAATACATGCACGGACGCGAACGCGCATCTCTCCAGAAAGGCCAGCGTCTGCGTAAATTCGTCCTCGGTCTCGCCCGGAAAGCCGACAATCAAATCGGTCGTAACCGAGCAGTCCGGAAACGCACGTCTCAGCCGCTCGACACACCTGTAAAATTCCTCGCTCGTGTAGTGGCGGTTCATGCGCCGGAGAACGGTATCGCAGCCGCTCTGCATGGACAAATGAAAATGCCGTGCGAGATTGGCAAAGCCGGCAAGCCGTTCACAAAACGCATCGTCCACCGCCCGCGGGTCGAGGGAGCCGAGCCGGAACTGCACGTTCGGCTGCGCGGTCAGCAGCTTCTCTAACAGTTCGGTGAGCGGCACCTGCGGCTTGAAGTCCTTGCCGTAGGACGCGATCTCGATGCCGGTCAGCACGATCTCGTGCACGCCTGCGTCAGCCAGCCGCGCCGTCTGCTCGAGCGCCTGCTCGACCGGTAAAGAGCGCACCCGCCCTCTCGCATACGGAATGATGCAGTAGGTGCAGAAGTTGTTGCAGCCGTCCTCAATTTTGAGCAGCGCGCGCGTGCGGCCGTGCGGGATACCGGCAGGCAGAGTCTCAAAGCCGCTGTCCTCGCTCTCATGCATCTGTACGGCCTGTCCGCTGACGGCCTGCTCGCACAGGTCGATCACCTGCGCCCTGTCTCTGGTACCGCAGATAAGGTCGATCTCGCCGGTGGCGCGGACACGCTCCGGGTCGGTCTGTGCAAAGCAGCCGCACGCCGCGATAACCGCGTTCGGATTGTCTCTCCGCAGCTTGTGGAACGCGCGGATATTCTTATGGTCGGACACCGATGTTACCGTACAGGTGTTGACGATCACGGCGTCCGCGTCCTTATCCACGATCTCATGTCCGCGCGCCTGCGCCAGCTGACTGAGCGCCTGCGTCTCAAATAAATTAACCTTGCAGCCCAAGGTGAAAAAAGCAAATTTCACAAATGTACATTCCTTTGCTCTCAGCGGCCCGACACGTGCTCTGTGAACGCCTATATTAATAGGTAACACCGCATAATTGAACAAGAGCGATTTGCGAGGAATTTTGCGTACTAACGAGGCGTAGTTTTGCGGTAATACTTGATGTATTACCGTGAAATTACAACGAAGTTAGGACACAAAATTACCGCAAAGCGCCGCAGCTTTAATTGTGCGGTGTTGCCTATGGTGTTCGATCGGGTTACAGCGTTTGTAACCTTACTCTCGTGCGCGTGCGGCCGCTGTGGATTTTCGCTGTCGATTCCTGCGTTTTTTTCGCGTTTGACAGGCTCTATTTTATCACAAAAATGCGAAATTTCAAAACAATGTTTGACAAACCTGTTCAAGCATGCTATACTGTAACCGTAATGTAACTTTGGAATGTAACCATTTTGTAACTATAAGGAGTGCAGATAATGCCTACCACCAAGAAGAATAACCTTCTGGAATACAAGGGTCACCCGCTGATGCGTAAGGAAAACATCATCTATTACGGCTCGATGAGTGACTCTCACATCATTATGATGCAGATCCTCGAATCTAGTGATTACAAGGGTCTGCCGGTTGCAAAGCGTGTATCCGTACAGCTTCAGCAGACCGATCCCAACGTACGTATGAAAGAGCGTATCGTCAAGAAAACCGAGAAGAACAGCATGTGGGCAGCGATGGATATTGCATCCATCTGGCTCGGCAGAGCACTGCACACGAAGTAAGACTTCACCGCAGCTTGCTGCGGCAGTGTAAAGGCTGTTTTCTCCCATTTTGAAACGGAGGCTTCAATTTCATGTCTTTTTCTAAAAAACTCGCTCGCTTCGCATTTTCCGGTGCACTTGCGATGTCGATGGTCCTGCCGAACTCGCTGGCAGTATTTCAGGCTAAGGTAAACGCAGATTCGCTTTACCTGCGTCAGTCCCCCGGCGGTGCAGTGATCACGACCCTCTCCAAGGGTACCACGGTTGCGGTACTGAATAACAGCTCCAGCTGGTACAAGGTATCCGTAAACGGCAAGGAAGGCTACGTCAGCGGCGAGTACCTGACCGGCACCACCGCAACCAACGTTGCACTCGGCACCGGCACTGTAAAGTGCTCGAGCAGTGTAAATTTCCGTTCGGCGCCGAACACCTCGTCCACCTCTTACGGTGAGCTGAAGAACGGCACCAAGGTAAATGTAGTCGGCGTAAGCAGCGGCTGGTACAAGGTTACATACAATGGCAAGACCGGCTATATCCATCCGGATTATATCACGCTCGCAAGCAGCTCCGCCGGCACCGCCATCGCTCCGTCGAACACCGTTACCTCTACGACCGGCACCGCCGGTACGGTGAAGTGTTCCTCGAGTGTAAACCTGCGTTCCGAGGCCAATACTTCCTCTTCCATTCTGGCAGAGCTGAAGAACGGCACCGCAGTTACCGTTGTCAGCACCGCGAACGGCTGGTGCAAGGTAACCTGCTCCGGCAAGACCGGCTACATCAAGCAGGATTATGTATCGACCACCGGTTCGGCATCCAATAACACGTCCGCGTCCACCGGTACGGCAGCAGTAGTTAAGTGCTCCTCTACCGTAAACTTCCGCTCTTCGGCAAGCACCTCTTCCACCATTCTCGGTGAGCTGAAGAACGGCACCGCTGTTACCGTGCTCAGCACGTCTAACGGCTGGAGCAAGGTATCCTACGCAGGCAAGGCCGGTTACATCAGTGCGGATTACCTCGTAACTGCTTCGTCCGGTACAGCGATCAACCCGTCGAACACCGCAGCTTCTGTCTCGATCAGTGCAAAGCGCCAGAGCGTGCTGAACTATGCTGCACAGTTCCTCGGTGTTCCGTATGTATACGGCGGCAGCACGCCGAGCGGCTTTGACTGCTCCGGCTTCACCTCCTATGTGTTCAAGAACACGGTCAGCTCCATCCCGCGTGTCGCTCAGGCACAGTATGATGCCACCACCCGTGTTTCCCGCGACGACCTTCTGCCGGGCGATCTGGTATTCTTCGGCAGCAGCACCTCGTCCATCAGCCATGTAGGCATTTATGTCGGCAGTAACCAGTTTATTCACGCACCCAACACGGGCGATGTGGTTAAGTACTCGTCGCTGACTGGCAGCTATGCGACCCGCTATCAGGGCGCAGGCCGCGTAATTTTTGAGTAAGGTTACATACCAGAAATCCCTTCGGTTTTCCGAAGGGATTTTTCTTTTGCCTGTTGAGAGCGGTTATCCCAGCAGCACCGCTTCCCCGTCCTGCCACTGTATGGTCTGCGGCGTGAAGTCCCGCTGTTCCATGCGGATATTCCACTGTGCGGCGAACGCATCGGAGAGTGCCTGAGCGGTCTGCTCGGGCAAGGTGAAGCCTTCCAGCTTGATGGTCCGGCAGGTAAGGCTGAGTTTGCCGTTTGAAACAGCTGCGCTCCACGCGCCGTACAGCTTGCAGCGCTCCGGCAGAAACAGCAGCGCCGTGCGCAGCTTGCCGGGTACCAGATTGCTTTCCGTCAGTGCTTGACGGGTTACGGCTGCCGTCACGGCAATCGTGCCGTCACGGCTGATTTTGACCGCCGTGCCCTCGACCGGAAACGGCAGCGCTTCGGTCAGCACAGACGCGATATCGTCCTCCGTGATGTGAAATTCCATTGCATCTCCCTCCTCGGGTGCGGCAGGCGCTGTTCCGGTATCCGCCCTGCCCATCAGCATATTTCCCAGCATCAGCAGGCACAGGAGCAGGCATACGCCTAAGATTACGGTATAGACTGCGCTTTTTTCCTCCTGCATGGCGGGTGCCTCCTTTTTTTGCTTCTTGCAACAGCTTATGCGGGATTGGAGTTTATATGCGTGCTATCGGATACGGAATTGGAGCCAACCTTTGGCTGTGAGGTTCGCCGCACCCGTGGCACAAGGTGAATTGCCTAAGGGCAAGAGAAGCCACACTGGGGTGCCCCGCCGTGCAACCCATCTGCACATTGCTTCACCGCAGGGTCAATCTCCATTTTCAATTCTCAATCACTGCTCCGGATACGAAAAAAGCACCGCTTTCGCGGTGCTTTCAGCTTGTCGAAAAAGCAATATTCGATTTTTATGCTTCGTGCGGCAGCACGCATTCAATCGAATTTGCTTTGCAAATTCATAAATTCCGGGAGCATGTATCTCGGAATTTATACAAGGGAAGAAAAAATGTGTCCGCAGGACGCGGTTTTTCTTCGAGATTCGCTCGAAAGCGTGCTTTCAATCGAGAGGCTGCTCGAAAAACAGAGTTTTTCGACAGCCTCAAAGCACCGCTTTCGCGGTGCTTTTCGCATTTCTTTAGAAGAACTTATCCTTAATGCCGAGTGCAAAGATGATGAGCACGATAATCGGCAGGATATAGCTTACATAGAAGCGGATATTATCCTTGACCTTGAATCCGCCGCCTTCGTTGGCCTCTTCCTTGAAGTTCTTCCAGCCCCAGCCGCAGCGGGAGGTGCAGAACAGCAGGTAAACCAGCGAACCGAGCGGCAGCCAGATGTTGGACACGAGGAAGTCCTCGAGGTCGAGCACGTTCGAGCCTGCGCCGAACGGCTGGAAGCCGGACCAGACATTGAAGCCGAGCACGCACGGCAGCGACAGCAGGATCATCAGCACGATGTTGATGGCTGCAGTCTTTTTGCGGCTCCAGCCGGTCAGATCCATGCAGCAGGACATGATGTTCTCAAACACGGCGAGGACGGTCGAGAAGGCCGCAAACGCCATGAATACGAAGAACAGACTGCCCCACAGGCGGCCGAGCGCCATGTGGTTAAAGATATTCGGCAGCGTAACGAAGATCAGGTTCGGACCGCTGTCCGGTGCCACGCCGAAGGCAAAGCACGCCGGGAAGATGATCAGACCGGCAGTAAATGCTACGAACGTATCCAGAATCGCAACATTGACGGCCTCGCCGAGCAGCGCACGGCCCTTGCCGATATAGCTGCCGAAGATAGCCATCGCGCCGATGCCGAGCGACAGCGTGAAGAACGCCTGATTCATCGCGGCAACGATAACATTGGCGATGCCGCACTCCTGCATACGGCCGAGATCCGGAATCAGATAGAAGCGCAGGCCCTCGCCCGAGCCTTCGGTCATGATGCTGTTGATCGCCAGAACGACCATGATGGCCAGCAGAATGATCATCATCACCTTGGTAACGCGCTCCAGACCGCCCTGTAGACCGAACGAGTTGATCATAAAGCCGATGACAACAACCGCAACCATGCAGACCGTCATAACCACCGGCTTGCCGAGCATTTCCGGGAAGGCTGCCTGCACCTGCTCACCGGTCGCGCCGACAAATCGGCCGCTGACCGTCAGGTAGAAGTAGTACAGCATCCAACCGCACACGGTGGTGTAGAACATCATCAGCAGATAGTTGCCTATCATCGCCAGATAGCCGTGGATGTGCCACTTGCTGCCCGGCTTCTCGAGCGCCTGATACGCCCGCACCGGACTTTTCTGGCTCGCACGGCCGATGGCAAATTCCATCGTCATGATCGGCAGACCGAGGATGAGCAGGAACAGCACATAGCACACGACGAACGCGCCGCCGCCGTACTGACCGACCATCCACGGGAACTTCCATACGTTGCCCACGCCGATGGCACAGCCTGCGGAAAGCAGGATGAAGCCGAGGCGCGAGCCGAGTCTTTCTCTTGGCATTGTTTATTTTTCCCCTTTTTTTCTGTGCCGCGTATTGAGCAAACTGCAATATCGGCACGACTTACATACTATAATCAAGCGTCATGATTGTTCTTCGACGCGTGATTTCTCTAATTTTCGGATTTCTTTCCGTTTTTTACGCAGCTCGCGGAAGAAATTCCGCAGAATGTCCGCGCATTCCTGCTCCAGCACGCCGCTCACCAGCGCAGGCTGATGATTGTACGGCAGTGCGAACAGGTTTATCAGCGAGCCGCACGAGCCGGCCTTCGGGTCGGGTGCACCGTAGTACACGGTTTTCATGCGCGAGTTGATGAGCGCACCTGCGCACATCGGGCACGGCTCGAGCGTAACGTACAGGTCGCAGCGGTGCAGCCGCCAACCGCCCAGCTTTTTACACGCCTTCTCGATGGCCTCGATTTCTGCATGGTGCAGTGCGTTTTTCTTTGTTTCCCGTCGGTTGCGTCCGCGTCCGACAATTTTGCCGTCGCAGACAACCACCGCGCCGACCGGCACTTCGCCTTCGTCCGCCGCCTTTTGCGCCAGCTTGAGCGCGGCCTTCATATATTTTTCCTGTTCGGTCATAAATTCCTCAGATTTTCCCGAGCAGACGCGCTTTCGCCTGCTCAAATTCTTCCCGCGTAACAAAGCCGCGGTCGCACAGTCCGGCGAGGATATCAAGCTGCTCGACCGGCGTCGGTGTGCGGTCGCTCAGCGCCACCTCGTCAAATTCCTTTTCCGGAATGAGCGCGCCAAACGCCGCAAGGCTGTCCGGCGAAAACCGCAGGTCCACGCGCCGGTTTTCCCACTGCACCCGAAGCTGCACATAGCGTTCATCGTGCTGCACCTGCTCGGTGCGGACCGGTTCGGACTGCACCGCCGCCTCGATGGCGCGTCCATGCGGATTGAACGAAAACGGATGTTCCCAGCCTGCCCAGTATGCCGCCGAGCGGTCAACGGTCACGCCGCCGCCGGATACGCGCGTTTCCGTGCGCATGCCGCCGCACAGACGGTAAAACCGGATTGCCTGCACCGGCAGTTCGCCGCTGTACAGGTTGTCCTTGCCCGTGTAAAGGTTTCTGTCGCGCCGGAAAAAGCACAGCGTATCGCCTTCGCGCCAGACCTCCAGCTTGCCCTTTGACAGCAGCTCACCGCCATCCGTCACCCTCACCAGAAAGGACTTTTCAGGCGGGTTCTTCGGCTCTCCGGCACTGCGGCAGTCCAGTCCCCATTCCTGCAGCACCGCAAGGTTTTCCGCACGGTACGGCACGGAAAGCGCCGCCTTTGTGCCGCGCACATCGGTCAGCGTCAGCGCGATCGGACGCACCTTGTACACGCGGAGCAGACCCTGTATTTCGTCCGGCTCGCTTGACACCGGCTCAGCGCCGAGTGCATAGCTGTGCTTGTCCAGCGTGAGCGGCAGCTGTTCGCTGCCCTCGTCGGTCGGCACGAGCGTCCATGCCGCTGGGTCGGAAAACAGATAATACCTGCCTGCCGATACGAACGGTGCGTCATTTCGGATGGTTACGGTCACGTTTGCTGCACTGCTCATCGCGGAAACCTCCCTCTATGTATCCTTATCGCTTCATTTGCCGCTGGCGCGAAAGATTCATCGTGCCGTCCTGCATTTTCGACAGGTTTTCCAGACAGTTGCCCGTGCCGTATGCCACGCAGGAGACCGCTTCGTCCGCAACGCGCGTCGGAATGCCGGTCTTGGAGGCGATCAGCTTATCGAAGCCCCAGATCAGCGAACCGCCGCCTGTCATGGTGATGCCGTTGGCGGAAATGTCGCCGGTCAGCTCGGGAGGTGTGCGCTCGAGCACCCAGTGCACCGCCTCGACAATCGCTGAGGAGACCTCCTCGAGCGCATCGAGAATCTCACTCGAGCTTACGGTAAACGTGCGCGGCAGACCGGTCATCAGACAGCGTCCCCTGACCTCCATGATCGCTTCCTCGCTGCGCGGATACACACAGCCGACCGTGCGCTTGATCTCCTCTGCCGTGCGGTCGCCGATCAGCGCATTGTGCTTGCGGCGGACGTACTTGACAATAGCCTCGTCGAACTTATCGCCCGCGACCTTGATGGACGTGGATTCGACGATGCCGCCGAGCGAAATAACCGCCACATCGGTCGTGCCGCCGCCAATATCGACCACCAGATTGCCGTTGGCCCTGTTGATGTCGATGCCCGCGCCGATGGCCGCCGCGACCGGCTCCTCGACCAGAAAAACGCGCTTTGCGCCCGCCTGCGTGCCCGCATCAATGACGGCACGCTCCTCCACCTCGGTGATGATTGACGGCACGCAAATAACCACATTCGGCTTGAACAGGTGGATACCCTGCACCTTTGCGATGAATTCCTTGATCATGCGCTCGGTCATCTCGTAATCCGAAATAACGCCCTCGCGCAGCGGACGGATGGCGACAATGTTGCCCGGTGTACGGCCAAGCATGCTCTGCGCTTCCTCGCCCACGGCAAGGATTTTGCCGGAAACCTTGTCCACCGCCACAACGGACGGCTCGTTAAGTACAACGCCCTTGCCCTTGACATAGACCAGCACGGTTGCCGTGCCGAGGTCGATGCCGATATCGCTTGAAAAAAGCGACATCTTTTTCGCGATTCTTTGCAGAAAAGAAGCCATATTTCATTCCTTTCTCCGCGCTCTGTTCGCGTGGATTGACAGTATTACCATTATACAGATTTTGTGCGCCATTTGCAAGACTCCGGGGCAAATACCGAAAATTCGACAGTGAAACCGGCATCACTCCGGCAGCGTGTTCTTATACTGCTGGAATCTTACATCGTTTTCCACCCGTTCTTTATAGGCTGCATACGCCTCCGCCAGCGTGTCATATTTCGTTCCTGTGGTATAATCCTTAAAGGTGTTGAAACTGTTGATATGGTCCGCAATCGCAACATAGCTTTTGCCCTTGTTGCTCCGGGCCGCGGTAATCGTTTCGGAGATGTAAAAGCCGCCGCTCGCCCGGCTGACAATGACCGGTATCTGCTTGCCCGCACCGACGGTATCTGTATCGACCGATGTCCAGAACAAATAGCGGTTGCTCTCGTTCGTGGAACTGCCGAGAAACGCCCATGTGCCCCTGTTCAGCAGGCTGTCGCTTCCGATCTCTTTCTTCACCTGGGGCACCATACTGGAATTGGGGCACTTCGAGTCGATCTCAAAATACTGATTATATTTCAGTGTCTTCAAAATGCCGGTCCGATCGAGTATGCCGTGCAGCTTCTCGTCCCATTTGATCGTGCTGCCCGCTGTGCTCTTGCCTTTCCAGTCAAACACGATCACAGCCGCTGCTCTGTCGTAGTACACCTCGCATTCCCCGCCCGCGGTAGGGATTCCTTTCCAGTTCGCGGTATCTCCTTGCGTCTTAGAATGGGTAACGCCTGCAATTGTAATGGGATCTCTCGACTGCCAGTCATCCTGCTTCTGCTTCAGCTTGACCGTCTTGCTCATGTTTTCGCTGTCCTGCTCCGTAACCGCAGCCAGCACATCAATATACGCCGCCCGCACCTCGATGAGGTCGGATGCCTCCAGACTTCTCTCGATATACTGTATCAGCGCCGGTATCATAAATGCCGCAAGGATCGCCAGAATGACCAGCACAACGATCAATTCCACCAGCGTAAATCCCTTGCGGGTATTTTTCTCTTTCTTCTGCATTTTATCAGCACCTTTTACTGAGTATCGGCTAACCTAAGACGAGCTTTCAGCGCGCTGTACCGTCTGCCCTTCTGGTTGTTATTTACCATATACGCTACCACATCCTGACTGCCGACGATAACCAGCAGGCGCTTCGCGCGTGTGATCGCGGTGTAGAGAATGTTGCGCGTGAGCAGCTTGCGCGGCAGACCGTCCGACAGAGCGAGCACCACCGCGTCGAACTCGCTGCCCTGCGATTTATGTACGGTGACGGCATACGCCAGCTCCAGCTCGTTCAGCATATCGAAGGTGTAGGTCGCAATGCGGTCGTCAAAGCGAATCACCATGCACTCCTGCTGCGGAAAAATGCGAATGATCTCGCCGACGTCGCCGTTGAACACGCCGGTTCCCTGCTCGTCATCCCCCTGCTTTTCCCACACGATGTCGTAGTTGTTTCGCACCTGCATCACGCGGTCGCCCTCGCGGAAAATGGTGTCTCCGAAGCGCTTTTCCAGCTTGCTTTCACTCGGTGGATTGAGCGCCTCCTGCAGACGGCGGTTAAGCGGAATGGTGCCGCTGCCGTGCCGCTTGGCAGGTGAAAGCACCTGTATCTGTGCAGGAGTGAAGCCGTAGTGCTTGGGCAGTCTCTGGGCGCAAAGCTGTGCTACCGTTTCGATAACAGACGCCGGATCCGCCCGTTTCATGATGAAAAAATCGCCGTCCGCACCAGATGGCCTTGGCATTTCACCTGCGTTGACCGCGTGCGCGTTCATAACGATATCCGACTGCTGCGCCTGACGGAAAATCTCGGTCAGCTGAATGGTCGGCACCCGATGTGAGGCGATCAGGTCGCGCAGGAAGTTGCCCGGACCGACCGGCGGCAGCTGATCGGCATCACCGACGAGCACGAGCCGTGCACCGTGCGGCAGCGCATTGATGAGTGCCTGCATGAGCGTGATGTCCACCATAGACACCTCGTCCAGAATGACCGCGTCGCACTCGAGCGGATTGGTCACACTGCGGGCAAACACCGTGCGTCCGCCGCCCGCAAAGCCTGCCTCGAGCAGCCGGTGGATGGTTTTCGCCTCCATGCCGGTCAGGTCGGAAAGACGTTTTGCCGCGCGGCCGGTCGGCGCAGCGAGCAGCGTGTCCAGTCCCAGCGCCTCAAACACCTGCAGGATGCCGCGCACCGTGGTCGTTTTGCCGGTGCCCGGGCCGCCGGTCAGGATAACAAGACCATTGCGTGCAGCCGTTGAAATCGCAAGCTGCTGTTTCTCGGAAAAAGTGAACTCACTGCTCTCCAAAAGCGTGGAAAGCAGCTCATCCACGTCAAAATCGTACTCATAATTGCGCTCTGCCATGTAGCTGAGCATTTCGGCAAGATAGGCCTCCGCGTCATGCATGTCGCGAAGATAGACCGCGTCGCGGTCCGCGATATGCTCGCGCACCAGCCGCCCCCTCTCCTCCAGACGGGAAATGCCGCGCAGCGCCCGATCCTCGTCCACGACCACGTCATCGTCGCTCAGCAGCATGCATACCGCGTACAGCAATTTTTCGACCGGAATGAACGTGTGGCCGTTGTTCAGGTTGAAGGTCAGCGTATACAGAATGCCCGCGTCCACGCGCTCATCGCTCAGCAGCGACAGTCCAAGCTCCATCGCCAGACCGTCCGCCAGCTTGAAATCCACATCATAGTATGGGTCACACAGCAGATACGGGTTCTCGCACAGCGCGTCGATGGCGCTGTCGTGCAGGCGCTTGTACAGCAGCGGCGTGAGCGCGACCGGCAGACCGTGTTCGCTCAGAAAGTCCATCAGCAGGCGCATTTCGCTCTGTTCGGTGAACTGACGGCCGATCTCTTTCGCCTTGCGGTCGGTAATGCCGCGCAGCTCCGACAGACGCTCCGGCTCGTGCATAAGAATGTCAAACGTGTCCTCACCGAACTTTTCCGCAATTTTTGCCGCCAGCCGCGGACCGATTCCGCGAATCAGGCCCGAACCGAGGTACTCCGCGATGCCGCGCACCGAGGTCGGCAGCCGGCGCTCAAACGCCTCGGTCGCAAACTGCTCGCCGTAGGTCGGGTGCGTCACCCAGCAGCCGGTCAGAATGACCTCCTCACCCAGTCCAATGTTGGGAAACGTGCCGGTCGCCGTGACCTCGGCTCCGTTTTCCGCAGCAAGGCGCAGCACGGCATAGCCGTTTTCGTCGTTGTAGTAAACGATCTGCTGCACCGTGCCGCGCACGATCAAATATTCTCTTTCGTCCAACGTCCCACCGTCCCAACTTGTCATTCCAGATAGGTTATGTCCTGCCGCGCCGCCATGTACTTGGCGATATTCTGTCCCTGTCCGCTGCCGATTTCGACAAATGTGATCAGCAGACCGGAAAAATACTGCCGCCGCACGCGCAGTGCTGCGCGGATCAGATGTTCACTGACGGCATCGCAGCCGTCTCCGTACAGCGTCAGTTCCGCCGAGCCGTGCAGCCGCAGCAGCCGCGCGGAGACGATCTCGTACACCGTGTGCAGCACGGTGTAAAATCCCACCGCGGCAAATACCGCCAGAACCGATTGCAGAAAAACAGACATGAGCGTTCCCTCCTGCTATCAGCCTATGCACGGAGGGAATACTTTGTTAGTATATAGTATAGCACAATTGTTCGGATAAGTAAACCGAGCAGAAAATCAGGGAATAATTGAAAATTGAGAATGGAGAATGAACGTGATGATAGAACGATAACCAAATTTCATTTCCCATTCTCAACTCTCCATTTCTGAAAAAGAGACGCTTTCGCGTCTCTTTTCAGTCTGTCAAAAAAGTATTATTTTAATTTTCACGCTTCGTGCGGCAGCACGCATAAAATAGAATTTGCGAAGCAAATTCATAAATTCCGGGAGCATGTATCTCGGAATTTATACAAGGGAAGAAAAAATGTGCCCGTAGGGCGCGGTTTTTCTTCAGTATTCGCTCGAAAGCGTGGTTTCGAGCGAGAGGCTGCTCGGAAAACGATAGTTTTTCGACAGCCTCAAAAGAGACGCTTTCGCGTCTCTTTTTCAGGTTTCGTGCTCTTTGCACCACTCGTTGAGCGTTTCCCGATCGGTGCCCTGCATGGAACAGGCGGTTCCGCAATCCCGTTCATTGGGCGGCAGCGAGATACCCTCGCTCATCTTTTCCTGTTCCCTCGCGGCCACTGCCGGTTTGCTGCGGCGCAGCCACTCGAACGCCTTCGCGGCGGCCCGGAGCTGATAGCGGTTTTCGTGATTTTCCGACATAATTGCATCCCTCCTTCGCATAGTATGCGCAGGAAAGAGGATTTTACGCACAAAAAAAGCTCCCATGCCGAAGCATGGGAGCTTGTAAATTGCGTTATGCTATTGCTTAACTGAAATTAAGCGTTGATAGCGGTTACGACGCCGGAACCTACGGTGCGGCCACCCTCACGGATAGCGAAACGCAGGCCTTCCTCGATAGCGATCGGGGTGATCAGCTCAACGTCCATCTCAACGTTATCGCCCGGCATGCACATCTCAGTGCCTTCCGGCAGAGTGATAACGCCAGTAACGTCGGTGGTACGGAAGTAGAACTGCGGACGGTAGTTGTTGAAGAACGGAGTATGACGGCCGCCCTCTTCCTTCTTCAGAACGTATACCTGACCGTGGAACTTGGTGTGCGGGTGAATGGAGCCCGGCTTAGCCAGAACCTGGCCACGCTCAACCTCGTTCTTCTGGATGCCGCGGAGCAGAGCGCCGATGTTGTCGCCAGCCTCAGCGTAGTCCAGCAGCTTGCGGAACATCTCGATACCGGTTACAACGGTCTTGCGCGGAGCGTCCATCAGACCAACGATCTCAACTTCCTCGCCCATCTTCAGCTGGCCACGCTCTACACGGCCGGTAGCTACGGTACCACGACCGGTGATGGAGAATACGTCCTCGACCGGCATGATGAACGGCTTGTCAGCAGCACGGTCCGGGGTCGGGATATAAGAGTCAACAGCGTCCATCAGCTCGTGGATGCACTTGTACTCCGGAGCGTTCGGATCCTTGGAGTCGCAGGTCAGAACGTTCAGAGCGGAACCACGGATTACCGGAACGTCGTCGCCCGGGAAATCGTAAGAGGACAGCAGCTCACGGATCTCCATCTCAACCAGGTCGAGCAACTCCTCGTCGTCTACCTGATCAGCCTTGTTCATGAAGACAACGATATACGGAACGCCTACCTGACGGGACAGCAGGATGTGCTCGCGGGTCTGCGGCATCGGGCCGTCAGCAGCGGATACAACCAGGATAGCACCGTCCATCTGAGCAGCGCCGGTGATCATGTTCTTAACGTAGTCGGCATGGCCCGGGCAGTCAACGTGAGCGTAGTGACGCTTAGCGGTGTGATACTCAACGTGTGCGGTGTTGATGGTAATGCCGCGCTCCTTCTCCTCCGGAGCCTTGTCGATTGCGTCGTATGCCTGATACTCAGCATCGCCCTCGAGAGCCAGAACCTTGGTGATTGCAGCGGTCAGAGTGGTCTTGCCGTGGTCAACGTGGCCGATGGTGCCAATGTTAACGTGCGGCAGAGAACGGTCAAATTTTTCCTTTGCCATTGTGGATATCCTCCTCGTAAAATGAATTAAAAGTCATGTTGCATTTATTTTACTGCATTTCGAGAAAAAATGCAATAGGGTGCAGCAGATTTTAGTCGTTGTTTTTGTTACGGTTGTCGATGATCTTCTCCTGAATGCTCTTCGGCACTTCAGTGTAGTGGCTCGGCTGCATGGTGTACTGACCACGGCCCTGGGTGCGGGAACGCAGAGCAGTTGCGTAACCGAACATCTCGCTCAGCGGAACGCCGGCAGAGATAGCCTGTACGCCGCCGCGCGGCTCCATGCCCTGGATCTGGCCACGACGGGAGTTCAGGTCGCCGATAACGTCGCCCATGTACTCCTCCGGTACCATTACGTCAACCTGCATGATCGGCTCCATCAGAACCGGATCAGCCTTCTTCATGGCTTCCTTGAACGCCATAGAACCAGCGATCTTGAACGCCATCTCAGAGGAGTCGACTTCGTGGTAAGAGCCATCATACAGGGTTACCTTAACGTCAACAACCGGGTAGCCTGCGAGGATACCAGCCTGCATAGCGCCCTGGATACCCTGATTAACAGGCTCGATATATTCCTTCGGGATAGCACCGCCAACGATCTTGTTGATGAACTCGTAGCCCTTGCCGGACTCGTTCGGCTCAACGATGATCTTAACATGGCCGTACTGGCCCTTACCACCGGACTGACGAGCGTACTTCTGATCAACGTCAGCGGAGCGGCGGATGGTCTCCTTGTAAGCAACCTGAGGAGAACCTACGTTAGCCTCTACCTTGAACTCGCGCAGCAGACGGTCAACGATGATCTCCAGATGAAGCTCGCCCATACCAGCGATAATGGTCTGGCCGGTTTCCTCATCGGTGTAGGTCTTGAAGGTCGGGTCCTCTTCTGCCAGCTTAGCCAGCGCGATACCCATCTTCTCCTGACCAGCCTTGGTCTTCGGCTCGATCGCAACACGGATAACCGGGTCCGGGAACTCCATAGACTCGAGGATGATCGGGTGCTTCTCATCACACAGCGTATCGCCGGTGGTGGTGTTCTTAAAGCCGATGCCCGCAGCGATATCGCCGGAATATACGCAGTCGATATCCTGACGATGGTTAGCGTGCATCTGCAGAATACGGCCCAGACGCTCGCGCTGATCCTTGGTAGCATTCAGTACGGAGGAACCAGCGGTGATGGTGCCGGAGTATACGCGGAAGAACGTCAGACGGCCAACGAACGGGTCGGTAGCGATCTTGAACGCCAGCGCGGAGAACGGCGCGTCATCAGAAGACGGACGGGAATCCTCCTCGTCGGTCTGCGGGTTTACACCCTTGATGTCCGGGATGTCGGTCGGAGCCGGCATGTATTCGATAACAGCGTCCAGCAGCGGCTGTACGCCCTTGTTGCGGTATGCGGTGCCGCAGAGTACCGGAACGATCTCGTTGGCGATACAGCCCTTGCGGATTGCAGCCTTAACTTCCGGAATGGTCAGCTCTTCGCCCTCGAGGTACTTCATCATGAGGTCCTCGTCCAGCTCAGCAACGTGCTCCCACAGTTCGTCGTGGTACTGCTGAGCCTTCTCCATCATGTCAGCCGGAATATCCTCGTCGCGGATATCCTTGCCGAGGTCATCGTAGTAAACCTCAGCGCGCATGGTGATCAGGTCGATGATACCCTTGAAGGTATCCTCAGAGCCGATCGGCAGCTGAACCGGGACAGCGTTGCACTTCAGACGATCCTTCATCATGCCGACTACGTTGTAGAAGTCAGCACCCATGATGTCCATCTTGTTTACGAACGCCATACGCGGAACCTTGTACTTGTCAGCCTGATGCCAAACGGTCTCAGACTGCGGCTCTACGCCGCCCTTTGCACAGAATACGGTTACGGAACC
Organism: Butyricicoccus sp. AM32-19; assembly: GCF_003480365.1. Lineage (NCBI taxonomy): Bacteria > Bacillati > Bacillota > Clostridia > Eubacteriales > Butyricicoccaceae > Butyricicoccus > Butyricicoccus sp. AM32-19. The sequence continues at coordinate 121,816 of NZ_QUIX01000006.1, forward strand.
GTCCAGTACACGCAGGGAGCGCTCTACCTCTACGGTAAAGTCAACGTGGCCCGGGGTGTCGATGATGTTGATACGATGCTCCGGGAACTGATGAGTAGAACCGGACCAGTGGCAGGTGGTAGCAGCGGAGGTGATGGTGATACCACGCTCCTGCTCCTGCTCCATCCAGTCCATGGTAGCGGTACCGTCGTGGGTATCGCCGATCTTATGGTTTACACCGGTGTAATACAGAATACGCTCGGTGGTAGTGGTCTTACCGGCGTCGATGTGCGCCATGATGCCGATATTTCTGGTTCTTTCCAGGGAATATTCTCTAGGCATATTGCTCTCCTTTCAAAGCGTTATGCGGAAACCGACAGATTAATAGCGGTAGTGTGCGAACGCCTTGTTCGCCTCTGCCATCTTGTGGGTATCCTCGCGCTTCTTAACAGCACCGCCCAGATTGTTGCAAGCGTCCAGGATCTCGCCTGCCAGACGCTCACGCATGGTCTTTTCAGAACGAGCGCGGGAGTACTTGGTGATCCAACGCAGGCCCAGGGTCTGACGACGCTCCGGGCGAACTTCCATCGGCACCTGGTAGGTAGCGCCGCCTACACGGCGAGCCTTAACTTCCAGGGTCGGCATGATGTTTTCCATAGCCTCGGTGAAAACCTCCAGCGGTTCACGACCGGTCTTTTCACGAACGATATCGAAAGCACCATAAACAACCTTCTGCGAAACGCCCTTCTTGCCGTCGAGCATGATAGAGTTTACCAGCTTGGTGACGAGCTTGGAATTATAAAGCGGATCGGGCAGAACGTCTCTCTTGGGGACATTACCTCTTCTTGGCACTTTACTTCCCTCCTTCAAAAATATTTGATTTCATAGGTACTTCGGCGGATCTTTGACCGCCGTTGTTCATGCCTGTCCGAGGTAAAGGCCCGATTTATGCAATCGGAACTAAAATGCCTCAGACAAAGCATAGCTGCTTTGCTGAAAAATAACTTTCTCGCAAAACCTTGTGGGTTGGCTCCTTGGCGGAGTAATTTCAGCCAGTACACATTATAATGTACTCGCGTTTTGAGCAAGTATGGTCGTGCAGGTCAAGGCGCGTCCCGCACGCCGCGTACAAAGGTACGCAAGTGTGGGCGCAACGCAGAGATGCGCGATCAGACGCCGCTCAAAAATTACTTGCCTGCCTTCGGGCGCTTAGCACCGTACTTGGAACGAGCCTGACGACGGTTAGCAACACCCTGGGTATCCAGAGTACCACGGATGATGTGGTAACGAACACCAGGAAGGTCCTTTACACGACCGCCGCGAACCATAACTACAGAGTGCTCCTGCAGGTTGTGGCCTTCACCGGGGATGTAAGCGGAAACTTCCATCTGGTTGGTCAGCTTTACACGAGCTACCTTACGAAGAGCAGAGTTCGGCTTCTTCGGGGTCATGGTCTTAACCGTGGTGCAAACGCCGCGCTTCTGCGGAGCGGACTGATCGGTAGCCTTCTTCTTCTGAGAATTGTAGCCTACCTGAAGAGCCGGTGCCGTAGACTTGGTAACGACTGCCTCACGACCCTTACGGACGAGTTGGTTAAAAGTTGGCATTTTATTTCCTCCTTCTTTCAAAGATATTTATGAAAAGCGCGTTTTGCGCAATTCAACAAAGAAAAATCAGTGCAGAACTACGACTACTGCCGCGCCGACATCAATGCCGACCGCATCGCCGAGCTCCGTCATCGTGGTGACCTCGGTAACTTCCATACCATGTTCACTGCAAAGCTCATAAATCGGTCCGACGACTCGTTTTTCTGCGTCCAGCGCAACAAAGACCTGTGCGGCTGCGCCGTCCCGAATCGCTTTTTTCGACTGCTTTACACCGATCACCTTGTGCGCCGTGTGAAGTTCTGAAAGCATAATATTCCTCCTATACGGCATACTCCCATAGTATACGGGTTTGTCCCCCTGTTGTCAAGTGTTTTCTCGAATTTTTTTATTTTTTACGAGATTTTTCTTTTCCAGACAAATTTGACACCTGGCAAAAGGAGTTTCCGCAGGATACATTCAATGATTACGCTATACCGTAGGGTGCGACGACCTCGGCGCACCGTTTCTAACGATTGGTGCACGTTATCCCGTAGGAGCGCCCACGCATCCGTTTAACCATAGCGCAGGAGGCCAATGGCCTCCCCTACGGGGGTAACATTATGCAAACGGTTTACCAATAAATATGTGCCTGTCGTTATCGGTTTGCGGGCGAACAATGTTCGCCCCTACGGGGCAGATTGTACAGACCGGATAGATACGGTGCGCCGTGGTCGTCGCACCCTACGGTATCCATTCAGCATAAAATTGAAACGGAGAAACATCGTAAACCGTCACGGTAATCCTCCATTCTCAATTTTCCATTCGGCACAAGCAAAAACAGGAGAACACCTTACAGTGTTCCCCTGTTTTGCTTAATCTATACAGCGTTTTCGGCTTTCTGCAAATCAGTCGAGATTTACAGTCTGCTCGTAGTGACCGGTACAGTAATCGGACACACCCGAGCCGGCCGGAATCAGCTTGCCGATGATTACGTTCTCCTTCAGACCCATCAGCGGATCGACCTTGCCCTTGATTGCGGCGTCGGTCAGCACGCGGGTGGTCTCCTGGAAGGATGCAGCGGACATCCAGGAATCGGTTGCGAGGGATGCCTTGGTGATACCCATGAGGGTCGGCTCCGCAACAGCCAGACGGAGACCTTCCTCGCCGGCGTCGATGCGTGCCTGCACCTTGTTGTTGTAATCCTCGAACTCGAGCCAGTCCATAACAGAACCCGGCAGAACCTCTGCGTCGCCTGCGTCCTCAACGCGAACCTTGCGCATCATCTGACGAACGATAACCTCGATATGCTTATCGTTGATATCTACGCCCTGCTGACGGTAAACCTTCTGAACTTCCTTGATCTCGTAGTCGTGAACGGCGCGAGGATCGAGGATACGCAGAATGTCATGCGGGTTGAGCGAGCCTTCGTTCAGCTGGAAGCCCTGCGGAATCTCCTGACCGTCGGTTACGCGGATACCGGAGGACGAAGCCAGCTGGTAGGAACGCATATCGCCGGTCTGCGGGTTGACGATGTTGACGGTCTTGACGGTGGTGCGCTTGGACTCCTCGATGGAGACCATGCCGCCGATCTCGGCCAGCGTTGCAGCCTTCTTCGGCTTACGCGCCTCGAACAGCTCCTCAACTCGCGGAAGACCCTGCGTAATATCCGAACCTGCGACACCGCCGGTATGGAAGGTACGCATGGTAAGCTGGGTACCCGGCTCGCCGATGGACTGTGCTGCGATGATACCGACAGCCTCGCCCTTGCCGACCGGCGTGCCCATTGCCAGGTTGATGCCGTAGCAGTGCGCGCAGACACCCTTGCGGGCACGGCACTCGAGCACGGAGCGGATCTGAACGCGGGTGATGCCGGCGCCGACAACCGCATCGGCGTCAGCCTCGGTCATCATCTTGCTCTTCGGTACGATAACCTCGCCGGTCTCCGGATTTACGATATCGTCAACCGGGAAGCGGCCGAGCAGACGCTCGCGCAGCGGCTCGATGATCTGGTTGCCTTCCTTGATATCCTCTACCCAGATACCCTTGGTTGCACCGCAGTCGTCCTCGCGGATGATAACGTCCTGAGAAACGTCTACCAGACGGCGGGTCAGGTAACCCGAGTCAGCGGTACGCAGTGCGGTATCGGCCATGCCCTTTCGAGCACCGCGGGCAGCGATGAAGTATTCGAGTACGGTCAGGCCTTCACGGAAGTTGGACTTGATCGGGATTTCGATGGTCTTACCGGAGGCGGATGCCATCAGGCCTCGCATACCGGCCAGCTGACGGATCTGGTTGATAGAACCACGGGCACCGGAATCAGCCATCATGTGAATCGGGTTGTAGCGCTGCTCCTTCATGTTGGCCTGCAGCTTTGCGGTAACCTTCTTGGTGGTCTCTTCCCACTCGGCTACGGTCAGACGGTAGCGCTCCTGATCGGTGATAAAGCCGCGCTTGTACTTGCGGTCGATCTTGGCAACCTTCTTCTCGGACTCGCGGATCATCTCGTCCTTGCCTTCCGGCACGAGCATGTCGGCTACGGCTACGGTCAGCGCACCCTTAGTGGAGTACTTGTAGCCCATCGCCTTGATGGAGTCGAGCACCTCAGCGGTGATGTGGAAGCCGTGTACGCGGATACACTTGTCAATGATCTTGCCAAGCTCCTTCTTGCCGCAGGTGAACATGATCTCAAGATCAAACTTCTTGGACGGATCCGAGCGGTCAACAAAGCCGAGATCCTGCGGGATGCGCTCGTTGAAGATCAGACGGCCCGGGGTCGCGTCTACGATAGCGGACTCGGTCTTGCCGTTTACTTCCTTGGACAGACGAACCTTGATCGGCGCGTGAATGCCAACGATACCCTCGTTGTACGCCATCAGCGCCTCGTCCACGTTGCGGAATACCTTGCCGGCGCCCGGCTCGGTATCGCGGTCGATGGTCAGGTAGTAGGAGCCGAGGACCATATCCTGAGACGGAATGGTAACCGGCTTGCCGTCCTGCGGCTTGAGCAGGTTGTTCGCGGACAGCATCAGCAGACGGGCCTCAGCCTGTGCCTCTGCGGACAGCGGAACGTGAACTGCCATCTGGTCGCCGTCGAAGTCGGCGTTGAATGCGGTACATACCAGCGGATGCAGGCGGATCGCACGGCCTTCTACGAGGACCGGCTCGAACGCCTGAATGCCCAGACGGTGCAGGGTCGGTGCACGGTTCAGCATAACCGGATGACCCTTGATGATGCCCTCGAGCACGTCCCATACCTCGGGCTTTGCGCGCTCTACCATCTTCTTGGCAGACTTGATGTTCTGTGCGGTGCCGTCCTCAACCAGCTTCTTCATAACGAACGGCTTGAACAGCTCGAGTGCCATTTCCTTCGGCAGACCGCACTGATAGATCTTCAGATCCGGGCCTACGACGATAACCGAACGGCCGGAGTAGTCAACTCGCTTGCCGAGCAGGTTCTGACGGAAACGGCCCTGCTTGCCCTTCAGCATGTCGGACAGAGACTTGAGTGCACGGTTGTTCGGGCCGGTGACCGGACGGCCGCGGCGGCCGTTATCGATCAGGGCGTCAACAGCCTCCTGCAGCATGCGCTTCTCGTTGCGCACGATGATGTCCGGCGCACCCAGCTCGAGCAGGCGCTTGAGGCGGTTGTTGCGGTTGATGACGCGGCGGTACAGGTCGTTCAGGTCGCTCGTTGCGAAGCGGCCGCCGTCCAGCTGTACCATCGGGCGGATTTCCGGCGGGATGACCGGAACAACGTCCATGATCATCCACTCCGGGCGGTTGTGCGACAGACGGAACGACTCAACGACCTCGAGGCGCTTGATGATGCGCAGGCGCTTCTGGCCGGAAGCCTCACGCAGCTCTGCGGTCAGCTCCTTGGAGAGCTGGTCGAGGTCCAGCTCTGCGAGCAGCTCCTTGATGGACTCCGCGCCCATGCCGGCACGGAAGTCCTCGTCGTACTTTTCACGCATGTCGCGGTACTCAGCCTCGGTCAGGATCTGCTTCTTCATCAGCGGCGTGTCGCCCGGATCGATTACGATATAGTTTGCAAAGTACAGGACCTTCTCCAGTACACGCGGGCTGATATCAAGGATCAGGCCCATGCGGGACGGGATGCCCTTGAAGTACCAGATGTGCGATACCGGCGCTGCCAGCTCAATGTGGCCCATGCGCTCGCGGCGGACCTTGGCCTTGGTGACCTCAACGCCGCACTTGTCGCAGATCTTGCCCTTGAAGCGGACCTTCTTGTACTTGCCGCAGTGGCACTCCCAGTCCTTGGTCGGTCCAAAGATACGCTCGCAGAACAGGCCATCGCGTTCCGGCTTGAGCGTACGGTAGTTAATGGTTTCGGGCTTCTTTACCTCGCCGTAAGACCACTGGCGGATCAGCTCGGGCGAAGCCAGACCGATCTTAATGGCGTTAAACGTATGATATCCCATATATTTTAAGATGCTCCTTCCCTATTCACAGATGATTTCACTTACGCTCAGCCTTATTCGCCCAGACCGTCGTCGAAATCACCTTCGGCATCGTCACCGCCATCCTCGGCGGGGTTATCCAGTGCAAAGAGATCGGTGTCGCCTTCCTCGGCATCGTTGATGCCGAAGCCTGCTGCGGTGAACTCGTCATCCGCGCCGGAGACAGCCTGCTCCATCGGACGGGTGTACTCAGCGGTCTCCTCGTCGTCGTCCTCAGACAGCTCGATCACTTCCATGTTCTCGTCCAGAACCTGAATATCCAGACACAGAGCCTGCAGCTCCTTGGTGAGTACCTTGAAGGATTCCGGAACGCCCGGCTGCGGTACGTTGTGACCCTTGACGATCGCCTCGTAGGTCTTGACACGGCCGGTGATATCGTCGGACTTGACGGTCAGGATCTCCTGCAGGGTATATGCGGCGCCATATGCTTCCAGCGCCCAAACTTCCATCTCGCCGAAGCGCTGGCCGCCGAACTGCGCCTTGCCGCCCAGAGGCTGCTGGGTTACGAGCGAGTACGGGCCGGTCGAACGAGCATGGATCTTATCGTCTACCAGATGATGCAGCTTGAGGTAATACATATAACCAACGGTTACGCGGTTATCGAACTTCTCACCGGTACGGCCGTCGTATACGACGCTCTTGCCGTCCTCGTTAACGCCTGCTGCAACCAGCGTCTCCTTGATATCCTCGAGCGTTGCGCCGTCGAATACCGGGGTCTCGACCTTCCAGCCGAGCTTCTTAGCTGCGAAGCCAAGGTGAACCTCGAGCACCTGACCGATGTTCATTCGGGACGGTACGCCCAACGGGTTCAGTACGATGTCGAGCGGACGGCCATCCTCCAGGAACGGCATATCCTCCTGCGGCAGAATGCGGGAAACGACACCCTTGTTACCATGACGGCCTGCCATCTTATCGCCGACAGAGATCTTACGCTTCTGCGCGATATAAACGCGGACAACCATGTTGACACCGGGAGACAGCTCGTCGCCGTTCTCGCGGGTAAATACCTTAACGTCTACAACGATACCGGATTCGCCGTGCGGCGCACGCAGAGAGGTATCACGAACCTCGCGGGCCTTCTCGCCAAAGATTGCGCGGAGCAGGCGCTCCTCTGCGGTCAGCTCGGTCTCGCCCTTCGGGGTAACCTTGCCGACCAGAATGTCACCGGCACGAACCTCAGCGCCAACGCGGATGATGCCGCGCTCGTCGAGGTTGCGGAGTGCGTCCTCGCCGACGTTCGGGATATCACGGGTGATCTCCTCAGGTCCAAGCTTGGTATCACGGGATTCGGACTCGTACTCCTCGATATGGATGGAGGTGTAAACATCGTCGCGTACCAGACGCTCGTTCAGCAGTACAGCGTCCTCGTAGTTGTAGCCTTCCCAGGTCATGAAGCCGATGAGGGCATTCTTGCCCAGTGCAACCTCGCCCTGATCGGTAGACGGGCCGTCGGACAGAACGTCGCCTGCCTTGACACGCTCGCCCAGATCAACGATCGGGCGCATGTTGATACAGGTGGACTGGTTGGAACGCATGAACTTGGTCAGCGGATAGGTCTTGTCGGTGCCGTTGTCATAGTGTACGCAAACCTCGCGGGCGGTTACGCGGGTAACAACGCCGTCACCCTCTGCCAGCGGAATCGTACCGGAGTCAACAGCTGCCTTGTACTCCATGCCGGTTGCAACGATCGGAGCCTCGGTGCGGAGCAGCGGTACGGCCTGACGCTGCATGTTCGCGCCCATCAGTGCGCGGTTTGCGTCGTCGTGGTCGAGGAACGGGATGAATGCGGTAGCAACCGAGATCATCATGCGCGGAGAAACGTCCATCAGGTCAACGTCCTTGCGATCTACCTCGACGAACTCGTCGCGCATACGGCAGGTTACACGGTCGTTTACGAGGTTGTTGTTCTCGTCGAGCGGCTCGGTAGCCTGGCAGACGATGTACTCGTCCTCGACGTCCGCGGTCATGTAGCGAACCTCGTCGGTAACGTGGCAGCGGACCTCGCCGGTTTCCTCGTCCTTGGTCTTTTCGATAACGCGGTACGGCGCCTCGATAAAGCCGAAGTCGTTGATGCGTGCGTAGGTTGCCAGATAGGAGATCAGGCCGATGTTAGGACCTTCAGGGGTCTCGATCGGGCACAGACGGCCGTAATGCGAGTAGTGTACGTCTCGAACCTCGAAGGATGCACGGTCACGGGACAGACCGCCGGGACCGAGGGCGGACATACGGCGCTTGTGGGTCAGCTCAGCCAGCGGGTTGTTCTGGTCCATGAACTGCGAAAGCGGAGAGGAACCGAAGAACTCCTTGATGGCTGCAGTTACCGGGCGGATGTTGATCAGGGACTGCGGCGTAACAACGTCGAGATCCTGAATGGTCATGCGCTCGCGGATAACACGCTCCATGCGGGAGAAGCCGATGCGGAACTGGTTCTGTAGCAGCTCGCCTACGCAGCGCAGACGGCGGTTGCCCAGATGGTCGATATCGTCAACCGTGCCGATGCCGTGACCGAGGTTGAGCAGATAGCAGATGGAAGCGAGCATATCATCAACGATGATGGTCTTCGGAACCAGATCGAAGTGACGCTCCTTCACGGTCTTCTTCAGCTCGTCGCCCTGTACGCCGGAGTCGATGATCTCCTTGAGGACGGTGAAGCGAACCTTCTCCTTGAGACCCAGATCCTCTGCGGTTGCGCCGCCGAGGTACTCGGAGAAATCGTTTACGTCTACCATGCCGTTGCCGAATACCTTAACAGCAGTGCCTTCAGCAGACTCGATCACAACGCTGTTTACGCCGCGGGCAGCCATCATGGTTGCCTTCTCGCGGGAAAGAACCTCGCCGGCCTCTGCCAGAACCTCGCCGGTCATCGGGTCAGCGACTGCATTTACCAGCTTGTGGCCGGTGATGCGGCGTGCGATGTTCAGCTTCTTGTTGTACTTGTAGCGGCCGACTGCGGAAATGTCGTAGCGGCGCATATCGAAGAACATGGCGTCCATCAGAGAGGTAGCCGACTCCACAGAGGGCGGCTCGCCCGGACGCATCTTCTTGTAGATCTCGATGAGGGCTTCCTCGGCGGTGTGCGCCGGGTCCTTGTCGAGGGTTGCAACGATCAGCGGATCCTCACCGAACAGCTCCTTGATCTCGGCATCGGTCTTAACGCCGATGGCACGGATGAAGCTGGTGATCGGAATCTTGCGGTTTTTATCAATGCGAACGTAGAAAACGTCGTTTGCATCGGTCTCGTACTCGAGCCATGCGCCGCGGTACGGGATTACGGTAGCGGAGAGCAGAACCTTGTCGGTCTTGTCAAGCTCCTTGCCGTAGTATACGCCTGGGGAACGAACGAGCTGAGATACGATCGCGCGTTCTGCACCGTTGATGATGAAGGTAGCGGCGTGGGTCATCTTCGGGAAATCACCCATGAAGATTTCCTGCTCCTTGATCTCGCCAGTCTCCTTGTTGCGCAGACGCATGCGGACCTTCAGCGGAGTTGCATACGTTGCATCTCGTGCCTTGCACTCCTCAATGCTGTACTTCGGCTCCTCGTCCATCGAAAAATCGAGGAAGGAAAGCTCCAGATTTCCGGTGTAGTCCGTGATGGACGCGGTATCGTCAAAAACCTCACGCAGGCCCTGATCCAGGAACCATTCGTAAGACTTCTTCTGCACCTCGATGAGATTCGGCATTTCGAGAATCTCTTCGATTCGTGCAAAGCTCTTTCGTGTGGTTTTGCCGTGCTGTACGTCTTTCACCTTCATGTGCTTTGATCACTCCGTTTCTTTCGGCTGTTGGTGTTGGTTGATACGCCCGGCGGCGTTGCGAAAATATTGCTCTTGGTCTTGCAATTTCTTGCAGACCGTGCTAACATATACTTAGGAATCGGATAATGTACCCGATTTTATAAAGCGTTTTATTATACCATGATTTTTCACAGAATGTCAAGTATATTTTTGTACAAAAGGCAGAAGTTTTCTTCTGCCTTTCTTTTTTGCCTGAAAGCAGCTGTCGTTTTTCTCAGCACAGGCTGAGTGGGGTGCACAAACTGCGCACGCGGTTCATCCTTTCCGGGCGGCTTCTTTTCTGCACCGGCTGACCGGGGCACGCGAACTGCCGCAGGCGGGTTCGCCCCTGACGGGCGGAAAGTTTTTCGCTGAACCTCAGCAGAGGAATTCGCCGTCTGCGGACGGCGGGAGCGGCGCGGCACCCGCCGCGGGGGCAAAAAGGAAGGACAACCTGCGGTTTTCCTTCCTCTTTGAACTCCTACCTTTCCCTTATTCGTTAGTCTGGCGCAGATTGCCGACATGTGACCGCTTCGAAAAGGAGAACGGCAGAGGATTTTTACTTCCGTGTCTTTCTCTGCCAATTCGCAGTGTCAGATACCGTACTGCTACACATACCGGCTACTCTACGCAGGGGCGAACATTGTTCGCCCACGCAATGGTAAACCCTCACGGCCTTGCGCGAACGAAGCCTGTGCCATGACAGCGGCATTCTCCATTCTCAATTCCCCATTTCCGGCAAAATAAAAAGGACGCTCACGCGTCCTTTTTTATTTGCTTAGAGCACCTTCGACAGAAAATCCTTCAGTCTCGGATGCTGCGGATTTGCGAAGAACTCATTCGGCTCGTTCTGCTCTACGATATTGCCGCCGTCCATGAACAGCACGCGCGTTGCAACCTCGCGGGCAAAGCCCATCTCGTGGGTAACAACAACCATGGTCATGCCGTCATCAGCCAGCTCCTTCATGATTTCAAGCACCTCACCGACCATTTCCGGGTCAAGCGCCGAGGTCGGCTCGTCGAACAGCATCACGTCCGGATTCATTGCCAGCGCGCGCGCGATGGCGATACGCTGCTGCTGACCGCCGGAAAGCTGCGCCGGATAGCTGTCTGCCTTGTCCGGCAGACCGACACGCGCAAGCAGCTCGAGCGCACGCTTGTCTGCCTCTTCATCGGTCATGACCTTGAGCTTGACCGGTGCCAGCTTGATATTCTCGCGCACGGTCAGGTGCGGAAACAGGTTGAACTGTTGGAACACCATGCCCATACGGCGGCGCACCAGATTGATATCCGTGTCCTTGGCGGTGATGTTCTGTCCCTCGAAGATAATTTCGCCGCCGGTCGGCTCCTCGAGCAGGTTCAGGCAGCGCAGAAAGGTGGACTTGCCCGAGCCGGACGGGCCGATGACTACGACCTTCTCGCCCTTCTCGATATGCTCGTTGACACCCTTGAGCACCTCATGGTTGCCAAAGGATTTGTGCAGGTTTTTAACGTCGATCACTTTCGCGCAGCCTCCTCTCAAAAATGCCGAGCAGCTTGGTCAGGATGATAACGAGCACCAGATAGATGATCGCAAGGCTGACATACGGCACATAGGCCTGATAGGTATTGGACACAATATTCTGTGCCTGCTTGGTCACGTCGCGCAGCGCGATGACCGACACGAGCGAGGTATCCTTCAGCAGGGTGATCATCTCATTGCCGAGTGCCGGAAGAATGTTCTTGATCGCCTGCGGAATGACGATCAGGCGCATGGTCTGTGCATAGTTCAGGCCGAGCGAACGTCCGGCCTCCATCTGACCCGGATTGACCGACATCAGGCCGCCGCGCACGATCTCGGCAACATATGCGCCCGAGTTGATGCCCAGTGTAACAATACCGCACACCAGACGCGCTGTATCATCCTTAGGCACCATGATAACAAAGCCCATGATCAGCAGCTGAACCATCATAGGCGTACCGCGGATGACGGTCAGATACAGCTTGCAGACTGCGTTGAGAATGCTCAGAATGATGTTGCTTTTGCCCATGCGGCGGGAATCATGCGCCGTGCGGACTACCGCGATCAGCAGACCGATGATAACACCGAGGATCAGCGCACCGATCGTGACCGCAAATGTGATTTTCAGACCGTTCAGGAACCATTTCCAGCGGTCCGCTGCGATAAAGGTCTGGTACAGCTGGAACAGCAGGTTCCGCAGACCCTCCGGCAGATTGGCAACCGAATCCGGTACCATTTTCAGCCACTGGTCCATTGTAATACCGTTCACAGGTCATCCCCTCTTTCTTTTCATTTTACTGCAAAAGAGGGGCGGCGCTGAACCGTCCCTCTTCCTTTGTACGCGTTTGTTGATTTACTGTGCTGCGGAGTCAGCGCTGATATACTTGTCAACGATGGACTGCAGGGTGCCGTCACCCTCGAGCTCCTTCAGAGCGCCGTTTACCTTGTCGAGCAGCTCGGTGTTGCCCTTCTTGATAGCGATCGCGTAATCCTCGTCAGCGTAAGCGGTGTCGAGGATCTTGAGGCCGCTGTTTGCAGCAACATAGTTCTTAGCCGGCTCCTGGTCGATAACAACGCAGTCGATCTGATCATTTACCAGTGCAGCAACTGCGAGCGGACCGTTGTTGAACTGCTTTACATGCTCCTGACCGTAGTCACCGGTGCAGTAGATGTCGCCGGTGGTGCCGGTCTGAACGCCGATGTTCTTGCCCTCCAGATCATCCGGAGAAGCGATATCGGAACCATCCTTAACGATGATGACCTGAACGCCCTTTGCGTAGGAATCAGAGAAATCTACATTCTCCTGACGATCCGGGGTAACGGTCATGCCAGCCAGCGCCACGTCGATGGTGTCGCTCTGCAGCGCCGGGATCAGGGAATCGAACTCCATATCGGTGATCTCGAGCTTCATGCCCAGCTTGTCAGCGATAGCAGCAGCGATGTCCGCATCGATGCCCTGTACGTTGCCGTCGTCGCCAACGAACTCGTACGGCGGGAAAGTAGCGTTAGTGCCCATGCGCAGCGTGCCGCCGTCCGCAGAGGTAGAGGTGGTGGAATCCTGTGCGTCACTGCTGGAATCAGCGGTCTTGGAGCCGCCGCAGCCGGTCAGCAGCATAGAACCTGCCAGTACCATGCTCAGCATAGCAATGGAAAACTTCTTCATTTGTGTTAACTCCTTCCGATTTGACCCGTGCAAAACGGGCATCTCTTTCAAACAATGATTATTATACAGCGCGTTCTATAATAATGCAACCTAAATTTCAGCGAAAAACTATGGAAAAGCATTTATTTTTTCAGTAATCCTGACACAAGCAATCGGTAATTCGTTAAGGCAATACCGCATAATTGAACAAGAGTGATTTGCGAGTAAATTTTGCGTACTGACGAGGCACAGTTTTGCGGTAATACTTGATGTATTACCGTGAAACTGCAACAAAGTCAGGACACAAAATTTCCGCAAAGCACCGCAGTCTTAATTGTGCGGTGTTGCCTTAATTGCCAATTAACGCTCTGCATTTTTGCAGCATAGTCTGCATTAACCACAAGGAGGTGCCCTATGTCCCCTGTTCCTGTTATATATGTATCGCCTGCGTTTCGCACGGCCTGCGCCGAGCCGCGCGGCGCGCTTCTCCTGCTGCGCTCCGATCCGATTCGCTCCGCGCCGATTGTCGGCAGTGCGGCAAGCGGTGCGCGCCTGTTCATCCTGTGCGAGCAGAACGGCTGGTGTCATGTACGCACGCGCACAGCCTGCGGCTGGGTTCCTAAAACCGACATTGTGCTGTTTTACTGCCGTCCGGCTTTGTGAAGCTTTCGTCAAACCAGTTATTTTTTTGACAAACAAGGTGTGTTTTCATCAATTCTGACCATTTTTACTGCTGATTTTTCATTTTCACTTGCGTTGCTTAAAGCGATACAGTATAATGTAAAATGTTCGATGCGACAATCGCAAGGAGGTACGAAAAAGAGTGTATCAGATTTTGAAAAAGCAAACGCTGAACGCAAACACCAAGCTGATGGTGATCGAGGCACCGCACGTTGCCCGCAAGGCAGAGCCGGGTCAGTTCATCATCCTGCGTGTCAGCGCAGAAGGCGAGCGTATTCCGCTCACGATCGCAGATTTTGACCGTGAAAAGGGTTCTGTCACCATCATTTTTCAGGAGGTCGGCGCAACGACGATGGCGCTCGGCGCGCTGAACGAGGGCGACTGCCTGCATGATTTTGTCGGTCCGCTCGGCAAGGCGAGCGAGCTTGAGGGTCTCAAGAAGGTCGCTGTTGTCGGCGGCGGTCTGGGCTGCGCGATCGCATATCCGCAGGCCAAGAAGCTGCACGAAATGGGCGCTGAGGTTGACCTGATCGCCGGTTTCCGCAACAAGGACATCATCATCCTCGAGGACGAGATGAAGAACGCCTGCACCAA
>NZ_QUIX01000007.1:0-29567 GCF_003480365.1 Butyricicoccus sp. AM32-19
AGAGGAAAGACGCGGGCGGCGCGGATTTCGTTCCTCTCCCCCTTAACGCGCCGCTGTACATCTGTTCTGTACAGGTGCGTTTCGGAATTTATTTGTCCGAATTGTCGGGAAAACCAAAATATTTTTACGGAAAGTGGTCAATTATTTGACCACTTTTGCTTTGCCGAAACTGCCGATTTAGGACTATGCAACAAATGTTCGATTGCAAAGTGTTACGAGGACAAGAATATTGCATTTTTGCAACTTTTCTGTGTACCAAAGTTTAATTATGAATCAAATGTGAACAATTCCTGCCCCGATTGACTTTGTTTCGTATATACGGTATGATAGAATCCCAATCAAAGATGAAAGCCTAAACTCCATACTTATCTTAGCTTTCTTTAATTTTGGTTTCGGTGATACATGGCTTGTCAGCAAATATGCATAGTAACGCAATGCACAGACAGGCCGAATAGCAAAAAGCAGGAGGTTAATTGGACTTTGACAACTGAATAAAGCTCCATCTGTAACGAATTTTCCGTGTCGGGCAACCGACAAGCCGCTTCGATAAAACAGCCGGTCAGCTACCGGCGTGGCGAGAACAGCGGAAAAGGATACTCCCCACCGGCGGAATAAGATTCGGGTGAGAGGTGTCGTAAGTCAATCGGCAAGTGTAAGAATACGAGCGCAGAATGCTACCTGCGGCAGAATGGAGTGTAAATATGTCGCTTACAATCTTATGATTGATATGATATAATAATAGCGTTGTTGGCTGTGCCATCACCGTTACAAACACAAGGAGTAAACGATGATTACAGCAATACAGAAACCAAAAAGAAAGTATGGAGAGGGCAGTATATACCAGCGAAAAGACGGCCGCTGGGTAGCAAAGTATAAGAGCGTGAATATGCTCAAACCGTGTGTTGTGTACGCTAAGAGCGAATCCGAAGCAAAGCGCAAGCTGCGCGAACTCAAAAAGGACGCTGCAAAAGGTCTTGTCAAAAGCACAAGCAGGCGGTTCGGTGATTACGCCGACCAGTGGTTATACACTTTCAAGCTGCACTCGGTTGAGGACAGCAGCTTCGACAAATACGAAAGTGCTTATTTGACGCATATTAAGCCTGCGTTTGGCAAAATGCAGCTTGCGTCTATTCACAGTGAGCAGTTGCAAAAACTGCTTGTTGAAAAGAGTCAGACGCTTTCGCTCACTGTTGTCAAAATCATTTATATCATTCTTTCCGAAATTTTTTCTTATGCTCATTCTGAGGGCGATCTCTCACGGAATCCTATGCACAATGTCAAGATGCCGAAGAAAGCGACCTTTAAACCGGAACGCGAAATTGTTGCGCTGGAAAGCGACGAAGTGCGGGCAGTCGAACGGATTGCAGAAATGAAAAATAAAAATGGTAGACCCTGTATCATGCAGGCACACGCATTGGTCTTTCTGGTGCATACCGGTTTGCGGTGCGGTGAGTTTTTAGCACTCAAATGGTCTGACATTGATTTTGAAAGCAGAATTGTTACGGTGAACAAAAATCTGTCGATGGTCTACGACCGCGACAAGGACGGCGTGCGTATCAAGCATAAGAAAGCACGGATTAAGTGTACCAAAACGGCAAGCGGCAACCGCATTGTGCCGTTGAACACAAAAGCGATTGCCGCTTTGAACAGTCTGAAAGCTGTCTATCGTGAAATGGATATTGTCAGCGATTCCGTTGCGGTAACGCGCAAGGGTACAACACTGAGCAGCGACCAGCTTCGCCGTGTTCTGCGTCGCGTATTGGCGTATGCCGGTATCGACAAGCCGTTCACACTTCACCAGCTTCGTCACACCTTTGCTACACAGGCACTTAACGCCGGTATTCCGATTACCGTAGTAAGCAAGTGGCTCGGACACGCGAATATATCTGTTACTTATAACACCTATATTCATGTGTTGGAATCCGCAGAAGCTGCAGCAGTAGAGCTTCTTGAAGCCATTTGAAAAATCTAAAATCCGTTTGGTTTCATTTTGGTGTCACGACCAAATCAAAAGGTTGAAATCGGTAGATATACTGTGGATATTTCGGAAAGTGTTAAGAAAACTGTAGTTTCGCCGACAGCCGACGGTTCGGTGCTGTTTTTTGTTTTCTATGCTACTTGCGTGTTGTATGCAGATAGGCTATAATGTATAATGATTTCGTATATATAAGGAGCAATGCTATGAAACGCTATCTTGCAGCGGCGATGCTGCTGCTTGCGCTGTCCGGCTGCGGCTCAAGCGGCAGCAGTGCACAGCTTTACACTACCACCGAGGACTTTTTTGCGATGGACACCTATATGTCGGTCGATGTGTCGAGCGAAAAGAGCGAAAGCGCGGCAGAGGACATGGCGATTAAGATCGAGCAGCGCGTCAACCAGCTGGACGCGGCGCTCTCGCGCACGCAGCAGGCGGGCGATCTCTACAAGCTGAATCACGCGAACGGTCAGCCGACCGAGGTGAGCGATGACACATACACCGCGCTTGAGAAAGCACTCGAGTACGCCGAGATGACAAACGGTACGTTTGACCCGACGATGGCGCCGCTGACCGACCTCTGGGGCATCGGCACGGACAACGCGCGTGTGCCCGCGCAGAGCGAGATTGATGAAGCGCTGACGCATGTCGGCTATCAGAACGTCAAGCTGCTCGGCAGCAATCAGGTGCAGCTGCTGAACGGCGCACAGGTCGATCTGGGCGGTATCGGCAAGGGCTACGCAGGCGACATCGTGCACGAAATGGTGGAGAGCGACACCTCGGATCAGTGGCACGTTCTGGCGCGGCTGAGCGGCAATGTCGAGATGTACGGCGGCAAAACCGCAGACAGCGGCACGGACAACTGGAACATCGGCATTGCCGATCCGGATGACAACACGGACTCGATTGCGGTGGTGTCGCTGCGTGACGGCTCGGTTGTTACCTCGGGCGATTACGAGCGCTTTTTTGAGCAGGACGGCAAACGCTACCACCACATTTTTGACCCCGCAACAGGGTATCCGGCGGACAGCGGCCTGCGCGGCGTGACGGTCATCGACTCGTGCTCGACCAAGGCGGATGCGCTGACAACGGCGCTGTTCGTCATGGGTCTGGATAAGGGCATGAAATTCTGCGAGGAAAACAAGATTGCAGCGGTGTTCATTACCTCGGACAAGCAGGTGTACACCACATCCAAGACAGGGGACTACGCGTTTGAGTTCCTCGGCGAGAAAAAAGGATACAACTATGCGGAATAAGCTGAAATTCGGTGATTTCGTTATCATTGGCGTGGTTCTGGTGATGGCAGGCGCACTGGCGGCAGCGCTGGCGTTCCACAGCTCCGGTGACAAGCTGTACGCCGAGGTCTGGCAGAACGATACGCTCATCGAGCGGGTGCAGCTGACCGATGCGACCGACCGCACGATCAAACTGGACGGCAACACCATTGTGCTCTCGGGCAAAACGGCGAAAATAGCGGACGCGGACTGTCGGGATCAGGTGTGCGTGCGAACCGGTATACTTACCCATGCCGGACAGGCGGCGGTCTGTCTGCCGCACCGCGTGGTGCTCAAGCTGGTCGGCGTGAATGACAGCGGCATTGACGCTGTGGTATCGTAAGGGGTGCAGCACATGAAAAATGCAAAACGATTGACACTCTGCGGCATGCTGGCAGCGGTGGCTGTCGTGCTCTCGCTCGTCGAGCGCATGTTCCCGCTGGATGCCATCGTGCCCGTGCCCGGCGTCAAATTAGGACTGGCGAACGTGGTGACGCTGTTTGCGCTCACGCGGCTGAGCGCGAGAGACGCATTCGCCATCGTGGTAACGCGTGTTGCCATTTCCTCGCTGCTGATGGGCAGCGTGTCGGCGTTCCTGTTCTCGCTGTTCGGCGGTCTGCTGTCGCTCATCGTGATGGGGATCCTACTCAAAGCCGAAGGCAGATTCTGCTCGCTGTTCGGCGTGAGCGTGGGCGGCGCCGCGGCGCATAATATCGGGCAGATGGCAGCGGCTGTGATCTGGCTGAAAAACTGGGCTGTGATCGCATATTTGCCGTTCCTGCTCGTGATGAGTGTGCCGCTCGGACTGGTGACAGGACTGACCTGCTCGGTCGTATTACATCACCTTAAAAAAATTGATTTCGGTGCATAAATTTGAAAAAGCAGCCTCATACTAACGGAAACAGATTAGGAGGGACTGCTATGAAAAAGCTGATCGCCCTGCTGGCGGCGCTGACGATGCTGTTCGTCTGCGGCTGCGGCAGCAACAGCAAGGATAACGGCAAAGACAACGGCAATGGCACCAACAACGCGGTGGATAACAACACTGTTGATGAGCGGCACGACACCAACACGAATACCGTCGGTGATGATGTTCGCAACGGCGTGGACGATGCAGGCAACGCCGTCGGAGACGCGATGGATGAGGCAGGCAACGCCATCCGCGACGGCGCAGACGCCGTGACCGGAGATAACAATAACGCGGCGAAGCAGCCGAATACGGCGAACGGTACGAATGCTCCGGCGGAGAATCCGTAAAAACAGAAACGGCATGGCGTAAGCTGTGCCGTTTTTCTTTGTTTCTTCTGCACCGACTCACTGGGGCACACGAGTTGCGTCAGCGGGTTCGCCCTGTCCGGGCGGGAGTTTTTTCAGCACCGGCTGAGCGGGGTACTTGAACCGCGCAGCCGGTTCACCCCTAACGGGCGGCAGTTTTTTCGCTGAACCTCAGCAGGGGGATTCGCCGTCTGCGGACGGCGGGGACGTTGCGGCGCCCGCCGCGGGGGCAAAAAGGAAGGGACACCTGCGGTTTCCCTTCCTCTTTGAACTCCTACCTTTCCCTTATTTCTTAGTCTGGCGCAGATTGCCGACATGTGACCGCTCCGAAAAAGGGGAACGGCAGTCGGGTTACTCTTGCGTTTGTTTCGCAAAATATTCGCAGTTCACAGACAGCGTACTGCTACACATACGGTTTACTCTACGCAGGCGCGACATGCCCGTGTCGCGCGAATCCTTGGCACGTTGTAACGCACGGCACCTACGAATTAAGCGTTTGGTACAATTTATCTTCGTAGGTGCTGTCTATTACAACGCGCTAGCGAATTGTGCGGCACTGCTATGCCGCGCCTGCTTAGATGAAATCACATGTGTAGCAGTAATGTATCTGACACTGCGAATAGGTTGAGAAAAACACGGAAGAAAAAATCCTCTGCCGTTCCCTTGTTTCGCAGCGGTCACATGTCGGCAATCTGCGCCAGGCCATCTAAGGGAAAGGGGAGATTCACAAGAGGGCGGAAACCGCAGGTGTCTGTCCTCTTGTGCGCCCGCGCGGCGTCAGCGCAATTTCCGTTCGCTTCGCAAGCGGCAAAACAAGCGATTAAAACTGGCTTTATATCTTGCGTACAAGGCTGCATTGTGCTAAAATAATACTATTATGGGAAAAACACTCGTGGAGCGCACAAACCGTGTCTCCGCGCAGTCTAACGAGTTGGAGTGAGAAATAAATGGATTACAACCGTTTGGCGGAACTGCTGTTTCCGCATATCAATACCACGCCGGAGGAGATGGAGGCTCGCTATCCCAAGCGCGAGCTGCCCGAGGGCGCAAAGGTAACCCGTATGGGCCCGAGCCCGACCGGCTTCATGCACCTCGGCAACCTGTACGGTGCACTGGTGGATGAGCGTCTGGCGCACCAGTCCAAGGGTGTATTTTATCTGCGTATTGAGGACACCGACCGCAAGCGTGAGGTAGAGGGCGGCGTGCAGATGATCATCGACGCGTTCAAGTCGTTCGGCCTGCCGTTCGACGAGGGTGCAACGACTGACGGTGAGACCGGCATCTACGGTCCGTACCGCCAGAGCCAGCGTGCCGAGATCTACCAGACCTTCGTCAAGTCCCTCGTGCAGCGCGGCATGGCGTACCCGTGCTTCTGCACCGAGGAGGAGCTCTCCGCCGCACACGAGCAGCAGGAGAAGAACAAGGAGAACTTCGGCTACTACGGCAAGTACGCCGTATGGCGCGACCGTCCGATGGAGGACATCGAGGCAGAGCTTGCCAAGGGCACGCCGTATGTTGTCCGTTTCCGCTCGGAGGGCAGCATTGAGCACAAGATCCGCCACGAGGATCTCGTCAAGGGCAAGATGGAAGTCACCGAGAACGATCAGGACGTGGTTATCCTCAAGTCCGACGGCATCCCGACCTACCACTTTGCGCACGTTGTGGACGACCATCTGATGGGCACGACCGTCGTTGTCCGCGGCGAGGAGTGGCTGGCAACGCTGCCGGTACACCTGCAGCTGTTCCGCGCGATGGGCTGGAAGGCGCCCAAGTACGCACACACCGCCCAGCTGATGAAGATCGACCCGGAGACCGGCGGCAAGCGCAAGCTGTCCAAGCGCAAGGACCCGGAACTGGCTCTGACGTTCTACGCGCAGGAGGGCTATCCGGTACCGGCGGTTCTCGAGTACCTGATGACGCTCCTCAACTCCAACTTCGAGGAGTGGCGCCGCGCAAATCCGGACCTGCCGATGAACGATTTCCAGTTTACCACCAAGAAGATGAGTGGCTCGGGTGCGCTGTTTGACATCGAAAAGCTGCGCGACGTTTCCAAGAACGTTATTTCGCGCATGACGGCAGAGCAGGTATACGATTACGTTGCCGAGTGGTCTGCTGTTAACGACAAGGAATTTAACGCACTGCTGACCCGCGACCCGGCGTTCTCCAAGGCGTACCTCGCCATCGGCCGCGGCGGCAAAAAGCCGCGCAAGGACCTCGCGCTGTGGTCGGATGCCAAGGGCTACATGGACTTCATGTTCGACGAGCTGTTCCAGCCGGATTACACCATGCCGGAGCGCGTTTCCGCCGAGGACGCCAAGGCGATTCTGAGCGATTTTGCAGGCATGTTCGACGAGAACGATACGCCGGACGGCTTCTTCGACAAGATGAAGCAGATCGCTTCTGCACACGGCTACGCCGCCGATACCAAGGCGTATAAGGCTGACCCGTCCGCCTATAAGGGCGCCGTCGGTGATGTGTCCATGGTTGTCCGCGTAGCAGTGGCGGGCCGCCAGAACGCACCGGACCTCCAGACCGTAATGGGTATTCTGGGTAAGGATAAGGTTCTGGAACGCCTGTCTAAGTGCGCAGATGCGCTCTGAATAATGGAAAATGTAAAATGGATAATGGAGAATGAAGGAGCCGCCCAAAGGGCGGAATTAAATCATCGCGCGCAGCGCGATACCGCAATTTTCAATTTTCCATTTTCAATTCTCAATTCCAAGGGAGAATAATAAATGTTAGAGAATGTAAACAACTTCCTCACAGAAATCATCGACGAGGATATTAAAAACGGTCTTTCCGAGCGCATCCACACCCGCTTTCCGCCGGAGCCGAACGGTTATCTGCATATCGGCTCGGCAAAGGCGATCTTCATCAACTGGTCTATCGCGAAAAAATACAACGGCCTGTTCAATCTGCGCTATGACGACACCAACCCGGTCAAGGAGGATACCGAGTATGTAGACTCCATCTGGGAGGACATCAAGTGGCTGACCGGCGAGGAGCCGAGCGGCGGTGTGTACTACGGCTCGGACTACTTTGAAACCTGCTTTAACTGCGCGGTACAGCTGATCAAGGACGGCAAGGCGTATGTTGACGATCTGACGCAGGAGGAAATGCGCCAGTACCGCGGCTCTCTGACCGAGCCGGGCAAGCCGAGTCCGTACCGCGACCGTTCGGTTGAGGAGAACCTCCAGCTGTTCCAGGACATGCGCGACGGCAAGTTTGCCGACGGCTCTAAGACGCTGCGTGCCAAGATCGACATGGCAAGTCCGAACATGAACCTGCGCGACCCGGCGATTTACCGCATCGTGCGTGCACATCATCACCGTCAGGGCGATAAGTGGTGTATCTATCCGCTGTACGACTTTGCACACCCGATTCAGGACGCACTTGAGGGCATCACGCACTCCATGTGCTCGATTGAGTTTGAGAACCACCGTCCGCTGTACGAGTGGGTGGTTGACAACTGCCCGCTGCCGCATCATCCCAAGCAGCGCGAGTTTGCCCGCCTGAACGTAACGCACACCGTTATGTCCAAGCGTTACCTGCGCCAGCTGGTATTTGAAAAGCACGTTGAGGGCTGGGACGATCCGCGTATGCCTACGCTGTGTGCGCTGCGCCGCCGCGGCTACACGCCGAGCGCCATCCTCGATTTTGTACAGCGCGCCGGCATCGCAAAGGCCAACTCGCTGGTTGACATCAAGCTGCTCGAGCACTGCATCCGCGAGGAGCTGAACGAGACCGCGCTGCGCCGCATGGCAGTCACCGAGCCGGTCAAGCTGGTTATCACCAACTATCCGGAGGGTCAGTGCGAGGAGTTCGAAGTGCCGAACAATCCGCGCAATGAGGAAGCAGGCAGCCGCAAGGTTCCGTTCACCCGTGAGCTGTATATCGAAAAGAGCGACTTCGCTGAGGTGCCGCCTCCGAAGTTCCAGCGCCTCAAGCCGGACGGCGAGGTTCGACTGATGGGCGCGTATATTGTCAAGTGCAATGAGATCGTCAAGGACGACAACGGCGAGATCGTGGAAATCCGCTGCACGGCTGATCTCGAGACCCGCAACGGCATGCCGGTGGACGGCCGCAAGGTCAAGGGCACCATTCACTGGGTATCTGCCGAGCACGCCATCGATGCGGACCTGTATCTGTACGATAATCTGTTCACCCTCGAGAACGTTAATGACGTACCGGAGGGCACGGATTATCTGGATTATCTCAATCCGGATTCGCTCAAGAAGCTGACCGGCTGCAAGCTCGAACCGTCGCTGGCTGATGCCAAGGAAGGCGAGCGCTTCCAGTTTGTCCGTATGGGCTATTACTGCAAGGACCGCGAGAGCGGCAGATTCAACCGCATTGTTACCCTTAAGGACAGCTTTGCAAAAACGCTGAAAAAGTAAGCACAGATAAGAAAAGCTCTCTGAACTTTGTTCAGAGAGCTTTTTTGTTTTGCAGTTAAGGGTTAAACTATTCTGAGGGCACCCCGCCCTACGAAAACAGAAAACCTGAGTGTAAATTCGTTACAGAATTGTGCTTTCTGCGACCGCATTCGGCGCCAGAACCTTCACGAAGAACTCGAGCCGCCGGAGTGCGTTCTCGATAACCGCCTTATCGGTATCCGGCGTGCCGAATACAGGATGGAACACATGGCGGCTGTCCGGATGGATGCAGGTTCGGTCGTCCGCACCGGCGATCATGCTGAAAATGATACCCGAGCTATCGCGTCCGCAGATGTCCTTCGGGTAGGTATGCGTGCTTGCGGCGCGCATACCCAGGAACGGCAGCTTTTCGCTCGGCGTGAAGATGGTCAGCGGACCGTCCATGCGGTCGATATCATGTGTGCCGGAGAGTACGAACGTGGTCAGCTCCAGCAGGAAGGGAACACCCATCACCGGGTCCTCCTCCGGGAACGGACGTCCCTTGAACATTACCGACTCGAACTGCTGCATGACCGGATAGGTTTTCTTGAACTTCTTGAAGAAGCGAAAATACGGATTTTCACCGAAAACAGCCTTGCGGTCGTAGTCGGCATACTTTTCGCGCAGGGCATCCAGTTCTGCGTGAACAAGGTCGTAAAATTTCGTTATATCCCATGCGGAGCGGTCGGGATAGGTGACTTCGAGGATGCCGAGCGGAATATTGCGCTCGGCAAAGGTCGGGTCCTTGATGATTTCAAGCATAAGAGCACCTCGATTTGTTAAGCGGGTTCGTAGGAACTGTGATAATCGGCAGCGGCTTCGCCGGTCAGCACATCGTAGTAGTACCACTGCGATTTATCCGCGCTAGTGAAGAAATACACGCCGAGGGGGTGCTCTGCGGTATCGCTGGTCAGCCGACCGACATATTCGCCGCTTGCACCGCCAGCCGCTTCTCCGGTGCGGATGATTTCGTCAACGGACACCGGATGCAGCACGGCGATCATGCCGAGCTGCGCGATGGCGTAGGACAGGTACAGCAGGAAGATGGTATAGGCGGACTGCCGCAGCGAAGCCTCCTGCAGAGGGTGGTTCATGCACTTGCCGATCAGCAGGCCGATGAAGGACAGCACGATCAGCGCCGCAATCCACCAGAAGCTGATCTCATACAGCGGGTTCATGCCGGACAGCAGGGCAATAAACAGCATCAGCGCTACCAGAAAGACGAGCAGCGCCTGCGCCCAGCGGCTGTGGTCCCTGCCGTCGGGATTACTGGGTCTGCTGTTCATAAAAATGTTGAAGATGAGCGCAACCGGCGCGAACACCCACAGATAGGTCGGGAAGCCGCCGATGGCACCGTCATACACAGTGTTCCAGTGCATGGCGAGCAGGCAGGTGCCCAGCCAGACGATGACCGAAGATACGAGCAGCAGCAGATTTTTCTTGGATTTAAAAAGATTCATACAGGAAATTCCTCTTAAAAGCAAACGGGCAGAGCCTTGCGGCTCTACCCGTTTTGATTACGCACCGCAAGGCACGCTCTGTTCAGTTAAACCGAAAAGATTAAGCCTCAGCCTTGATCTTCTTCAGGTTAGCGAAGCGCGGCAGACCGGATACCTTCGGGCCAACGTTCTCGCCGTTGAT
Source organism: Butyricicoccus sp. AM32-19 (assembly GCF_003480365.1). Classification (NCBI taxonomy): domain Bacteria; kingdom Bacillati; phylum Bacillota; class Clostridia; order Eubacteriales; family Butyricicoccaceae; genus Butyricicoccus; species Butyricicoccus sp. AM32-19. Next base: position 10,581 of record NZ_QUIX01000007.1, read on the forward strand.
GAGCGGCAGAGCGTAGTCAACGAACTCCTGCGTTACGCCGTTGCCTTCCTCGTTGATCCACTCACGCGGAACCTTCTTCTCGGTGTTAGCAACCTCGGAGAGCGGCAGCAGCTCGATCTCGCACTTGTAGCCGTTCTCGTCACGGGTGCACTTGAAGCCCGGCATGTAGTCGGTCTTGCCTGCAACTGCGTTCTCAACAGCAGCCTTGCCGGACATATAGGACTCGTCAACGTCGGTCTTGGAAGCGCAGTGAGCAGCGCAGCGCTGCAGCAGGCTCAGCTCGATGCCGCGAACCTTGCAGCCCAGCTCGTTCTTAACGGTGTCAGCCAGCATGGAAGCCAGACCGCCCAGCTGTGCATGGCCGAAGCCGTCGGTAGCAGAGGTCTTAGCCTCGGATACGAAGGAGCCGTCAGCGTAGTGGATACCCTCGGAAACAGCTACCAGGCAGTTGCCCTTCTCGTCATAGATGCGCTTTACGTCAGCCAGGAACTTCTTCATATCGAAGTCGGTCTCCGGCAGGTAAACCAGATCCGGACCTGCGCCCATAGCGGTAGCCAGACCGGCAGCACCTGCCAGCCAGCCAGCGTGACGGCCCATGATCTCTACGACGCAGACCATGCCGGTGTCGTATACGCGAGCGTCCTGATAGATCTCCATGCAGGAAGTAGCGATATACTTGGCAGCGGAAGCAAAGCCCGGGCAGTGGTCGGTGCCGAACAGGTCGTTGTCGATGGTCTTCGGAATGCCCATTACGCGGCACTCGTAGCCGGACTTCATCATATACTTGGAAACCTTGTTGCAGGTATCCATGGAGTCGTTGCCGCCGTTGTAGAAGAAGTAACGGATGTCGTACTTCTTGAAGATCTCGAGGATGCGCTTGTAATCGGTGTCGTCAACATCCGGATCAGCCAGCTTGTAGCGGCAGGAGCCCAGTGCAGAGGACGGGGTGTAGCGCAGAAGAGCCAGCTCGTCGCGGTCTTCCTTGTCGATATCATACAGGTCGTCGTTCAGCAGGCCCTTGATGCCGTGTGCCATGCCGAATACGCGGGTGATGGACGGATTGTCCAGTGCTGCCTCCAGCGCACCCAGAACAGAAGAGTTGATTACGGAAGTCGGGCCGCCCGACTGACCGATGACGCAAGCGCCTTTCAGTTCACTCATTGATAAAACCTCCTAAGCAAATTAAAACGCAGAGCTGTGCCATGCATTTTCTTACTCATAAAGAGTATCATATAATATGAAAAAAATCAATGAAAATCCTGCGTTTTCGGCAGGTTTGGCAATTTTGGCAAAGTTGCCGCAGGAATTCGACGAAAAAATGACAGGATTTTTTGGATATGGACTTGATTTTAGCATGCTTAACTGATAGAATAAAAGCAGAATTTTTAAGATTCAGTTTTTATCAGAAAGGAAGTATTCCCATGCCTTTAGTTACTACTACTGAGATGTTCAAGAAGGCTTACGACGGCGGCTACGCTGTTGGCGCTTTCAACGTGAACAACATGGAGATCGTTCAGGGTATCACCGAGGCTTGCCAGGAGCAGCACGCTCCGGTAGTCCTGCAGGTATCCAAGGGCGCACGCGCTTACGCAAACCACACCTACCTCGTTAAGATGGTAGAGGCTGCTGTTAAGGAGTGCCCGGACATTCCGATCGCTCTGCATCTGGACCACGGCCCGGACTTCGAGACCTGCAAGTCCTGCATCGACGGCGGTTTCTCCTCCGTTATGATCGACTGCTCCTCCCGTCCGTTCGACGAGAACGTTGAGGAGACCAAGAAGGTTGTAGAGTACGCTCACGCTCACGGCGTTGTTGTCGAGGCTGAGCTCGGCACCCTGGCTGGCGTAGAGGACGACGTAAAGGTTTCCGCTGAGGATTCCTCCTACACCCATCCGGAAGAGGTTGAGGAGTTCGTAACCCGCACCGGCTGTGACTCTCTGGCTATCGCAATCGGCACCTCTCACGGCGCTTACAAGTTCACCCCGGATCAGTGCACCCGCAACGAGCAGGGCATTCTGGTTCCGCCTCCGCTGCGTTTCGACGTACTCGAGGAAGTTTCCAAGCGTCTGCCGGGCTTCCCGATCGTACTGCACGGTTCCTCTTCCGTACCGCGTGAGTTTGTTGACAAGATCAACAAGTTCGGCGGCAAGATGCCGGATGCAATCGGCATTCCGGAGGAAGAGCTGCGTCACGCTGCACAGCTGTCCGTCTGCAAGATCAATATCGACTCCGATATTCGTCTGGCTATCACCGCTTCTATCCGCGAGCACTTCGCTGAGCATCCGGATCACTTCGACCCGCGCCAGTACCTGAAGCCGGCTCGTCAGGCTGTCAAGGACATGGTTACCCACAAGCTGATCAATGTTCTGGGCTGCAACGGCAAGGCATAAGATCATTTTCTGATCGAAACCAAAGAACCTCGGAATCCTGTTCCGGGGTTCTTTTTTCGTCTTGCGATGGGGAATAGAACGGATACCATATATAGTGTATCTGCTTTTTTGCGGGAGAAATTACCACGGAGAAAATAAAGGAGAAACTTTGTGGAATTTGTCGCGCTTTTCTGATAAATTTTTCGAGTCAAGAGGAAAAGTTTAGAGAATGCTCCAATAAAAATAGTGCTTTTCTTGCAAATGTGCCAAAAAGAATTTAGCGCCTTGACAGGGCGGTGTTTCGGCGGTAGAATATATAAGCAAGAGATAAGCAGACACAAGATGTTGTGCGATATTGAATGCACCACTACATAATTTAGTAAATAATCAAGAAATCGCCGTTAGGCGGTTTTTGTATGAGAGAGGGATTTTTCTTTATGATTCAGCAGATCGTCAAGCGGGACGGGCGCATGGCTCCCTTTGAGATCGACAAGATCACAAATGCAATTTTCGGCGCAGCACAGGCCTCCGGCGGCCAGGATCACGATATGGCGCAGGAGCTGGCAGAGCAGGTCGAAAAAACGCTGGAGGAGACTGCTGGAACCGAAACTCCCACCGTTGAACAGGTGCAGGACACTGTTGAGAAGGTTCTGATCGAAAGCGGACATGCCCGCACGGCCAAGAAGTACATCCTGTACCGCAACGAGCGCACCCGCGTGCGTGAGATGAACACCCGTCTGATGAAGGTGTACGAGGATCTGACGTTCAAGTCCTCGCTCGAGAACGACGTCAAGCGCGAGAACGCCAATATCGACGGTGATACCGCGATGGGCACCATGCTCAAGTACGGCTCCGAGGGCGCCAAGCAGTTCTATGAGATGTTTATCCTCGATCCGGCGCATGCTAAGGCGCACCGCGAGGGCGATATCCATATCCACGATCTGGATTTTCTGACGCTGACCACCACCTGCTGTCAGATTGACCTGCTGAAGCTGTTCCGCGACGGTTTTTCCACCGGTCACGGCTTCCTGCGTGAGCCGAACGACATCCGTTCGTACTCTGCGCTGGCATGCATTGCTATCCAGTCTAATCAGAATGACCAGCACGGCGGTCAGAGCGTGCCGAACTTCGATTACTCGATGGCGCCGGGTGTGCGCAAGACCTTCCGCAAGCTGTTCCGCGACAATCTCGCCAAGGCCCTTGAGGTGTTCGGTGAGGACGACAACAACGAGGTCGATGCGCGTGCGCTGACCGAGCGTGTTGAGCAGGAGACCGGCAAGTGGGCTTGTCTGGCAGGCGGCAACGGCTACGACGAAGCGATGGCTAAGGCACTTTCCGAGACGCTTGACGAAAAGACGGTTGCAAAGTGCATGAAGTTTGCCCGCAAGTACGCGGATAAGGAGACCCGCAAGGGCACCTATCAGGCGATGGAAGCGCTGGTTCACAATCTGAACACTATGCACTCGCGTGCAGGTGCACAGATTCCGTTCTCGTCGCTCAACTACGGCACGGATACCTCTCCGGAGGGCCGTCTGGTCATGGAGCAGCTGCTGCTCGCGACCGAGGCCGGTCTGGGCAACGGTGAGACCCCGATTTTCCCGATCCACATTTTCAAGGTCAAGGAGGGCGTCAACTACAACGAGGGCGACCCGAACTACGACCTGTTCAAGCTGGCGTGCCGCGTTTCCGCGAAGCGCATGTTCCCGAATTTCTCGTTCATCGATGCGCCGTTTAACCTGCAGTATTACAAGCCGGGTCATCCGGAGACCGAGGTCGGCTACATGGGCTGCCGCACGCGTGTTATGTCCAATGTGTGCGATCCGACCCGTGAGATCACCTACGGTCGCGGCAACCTGTCGTTCACGTCGGTCAACCTGCCGCGCATTGCAATCCGCAGCCACGGCGATCTGGACTGGTTCTTCGAGGATCTTGACCGCAAGATCGACCTCGTAATCGACCAGCTGCTCGACCGTTTCCGCATCCAGTGCGGCAAGCGCGTGCGCAACTACCCGTTCCTGATGGGTGAGGGCGTATGGCTGGATTCCGAAAAGCTGGGTCCGGATGACGAGGTTGGCGAGGTGCTTAAGCACGGCACACTGACGCTCGGCTTTATCGGTCTGGCGGAGTGCCTCAAGGCGCTCATCGGCGTACACCACGGCGAGAGCGACGAGGCGCAGAACCTCGGTCTTGAGATCGTGGGTCACATGCGTCAGCGCATGGACGAGGCAACCGAGAAATACCACCTCAACTTCTCGCTGATCGCTACCCCGGCAGAGGGTCTGTCCGGCCGATTTGTCAAGATCGACCGTGAGAAATACGGTACGATTCCCGGCGTTACCGACCGCGATTACTACACCAACTCCTTCCATGTGCCGGTTTACTATCCGATTTCGGCATTTGAGAAGATCACCCGCGAGGCGCCGTATCACGAGCTGACCAACGGCGGCCACATCAGCTACATTGAGCTGGACGGCGACCCGACGCAGAACCTCGAAGCGTTTGAGGCTGTCGTTCGCGCGATGAAGGAAGCCGGCATCGGCTACGGCGCGATCAACCACCCGATCGACCGCGATCCGATCTGCGGCTATACCGGCATTATCGGTGAAGTATGTCCGCGCTGCGGCCGCCGCGAGGGCGAAGGCGTTCCGCTGTCCAAGCTGCAGAAGTTGGGACTGTATAAAAATTACAACAGCACCACGATCGGCTATCACGGCGATCCTGCCGAAGAAGCCGACCGTCAGCCGAATACATTGAAAATCGTCAAAAAGTGACAGGAAAGGGAGAATGCTATCATGGAAACTAAGAATATTGCTGCACAGGAGCCGATGATTGGTGAAGGTGTAGGCTTTGAACGTATCCGCCGCATTACGGGTTATCTGGTAGGTACGCTCGACCGCTTCAACAACGGCAAGCGCGCGGAGGAGCACGACCGCGTAAAGCACAGCGTTCCGAGCTGCTGCTCCATGCGTCAGGAGCACACCGCCTGATGGAAGGTAAAATTCGCATTGCAGGTACAGTCGGGGAGTCCATTGTGGACGGCCCCGGCTTCCGCTATACGCTGTTTGTGCAGGGCTGTCCGCATGGCTGTCCGGGCTGCCACAATCCGCAGACGCACGACTTTGAGGGCGGGCAGGATATTGAGCTGGACACGCTGCTGAAGGATATGTGCCGCAATCCGTTCATCAAGGGTGTGACGTTCTCGGGTGGCGAGCCGTTTTGTAAGGCGGAGCCGCTGTATTATCTTGCGGTGGAGCTGAAGCGCAAGGGCAAGCACCTGATGGCGTACTCGGGCTATACGTTTGAGCAGCTGTTAGAGCTGAGCGATCCGTTTGTGAAAAAGCTGCTCGGGCAACTGGATTTACTGGTAGACGGGCCGTTTCTCATGGAGGAGAAGAACATCGAGCTGCGGTTTCGCGGCAGCGCGAACCAGCGGGTGTTGGATGTACCGAAGTCGCTGGAGGCGAATGAGGCTGTCTGGGCGGAGCAGTATCGGTGAGACTGGTCGCTTGCGAAGCGAGCGGAATCTGCGCTGACGCCGGGCGCACAAGGATAGACGCCAAGGTTGCCACCCTTGTGAATCACGTTTCCTTTATTCCTAATCTGGCGCAGACCGGAGACCGGCGACCGCTTCGAAATAAGGCGTTTGCACGTTGCTACGGACGGCATCTGCGAATTTCACTTATTGACGGATTTTACCGTATAAACCGTCTGCACTGATTTATAAACAACGCGATTGACGCAAAAATGGCAATAAAAAAGCACCGAAACTCACGTTTCGGTGCTCTTTTCATCTTCCGACAGTTCATTTTCTGATTTTGCCTTCTCCGCGAGGTGCGGATTCCGGACCACACACCGTACACACGGTGCGGTCTTGCCGAAGGCGGTATGGCTGACCTTTTCGGTCGGCTGCATACGGCAGGCAACGGCGGTATGCAGTCCTGCGAGATCATCCTTCTGCACGAAGGCGCTGACCTCGTCGGCGTGCATGGACTCGAACGCGTACAGCAGACACGCGGCGATGCACTCGCGGCCGACGCCGATGCCGCGCAGCTCATGCCGGACGATGCAGTTCGCGGTCAGCACGCGTTCCGCGCCGACCTGCTCGTAAGTCAGGCCGCACAGAGCCGCGGGAACGCCGGTCGGCTTATCAAGTGCGAGCAGCCAGCCGCAGCCCTCGGTCTGATAGCGGCGCAGCGTATCCACCAGCCAGTCCAGCGTCTGCTCGTAGGAGAGTGCGCCGCCGAGCGTCTGCATGGTCTCCTCGCTGCGCAGGAGCGGCGTCAGCAGGTTGAGGTCGTCCGCACTCAGCTCGCGGTAGTCCATGCGGCTGGAGTTCAGTTCGTAAAATTGCATAGGTTCAATTTTCTCCCAACAAAACGGTGCGGCTTTTATAGCAATCCAAACAAATACTGCAACAAGTGCGCGCATACAGCACGCGCATAGCAGCGTCGCTTTCACTTGCTATGCGTCAGCATAGCTGCGTAAAATCTCCTTGCTATTCACGCGCTGTATGCGCTACTTTTGTCGCATTATCTATTCGGATTGCTATAAGCCGCACCGCAAAAGTGTCCTTAAAAGTGTCTCTATCTGTTTCGATACCAGAATACAAATTTGCGCACCAGTACGCCCAGCGTTAAGCCGACCAGCGAGGGAACAAGCCCGTAAAACAGGCTTTGCATCTCAGTCGAGCGGAACGTGGCAAGCGGCAGAACAATCGCCCACAGGCCGACGAACACGGGCATCAGACCGTATCGCGGCAAGGCGCGGTATGCCGCCCGGAACGTACACAGCAGCGCCGAAACCGGCAGGATCAGCCAGAAGCCGAGCAGCCAGTAGGCAAATTCATTGCCATACAGCAGACCGGGGATCAGCCCGACCGCCGTCACGACGCCGTAGCAAAGGGCAAGGCTCCAATACGGGGATAAACGCCGGATACCATCAAATGTCATACGGTTCACCCTCCTTTGCAGGGACGGTCGGTGTGAAATTGTACTGCAGATACCGAAAATTCAGCGGTATATTGCTTACTTGGTGCCGAAGATACGGTCGCCGGCGTCACCCAGACCCGGAACGATATAGCCGTGGTCGTTCAGCTTCTCGTCGATACCGGCAACGAAGATCTCAACGTCCGGATGTGCCTTCTGAACAGCGGCAACGCCTTCCGGAGCAGCGATGAGGTTCATCAGCTTAATGTGCTTTACGCCGCGGCGCTTGAGGCCGTCGATCGCAGCGATAGCGGAACCGCCGGTAGCCAGCATCGGGTCGAGCAGCAGTACGTCGCGCTCCTCGATGTCGTTCGGCAGCTTGCAGTAATACTCGATCGGCTGCAGGGTTTCCGGGTTGCGGTACAGACCGATGTGGCCGACCTTAGCTGCCGGAATCATCTCCAGAATGCCCTCAACCATGCCCAGACCTGCACGCAGGATCGGCACGAGCGCGATCTTCTTGCCGGAAATAACCTGTACGCGCGCCTCAGCGACCGGAGTCTCGATGGTGATCTCCTTGAGCGGCAGATCGCGGGTAGCCTCGTAGCACATCAGCATTGCAATCTCAGCAGCAGCCTCGCGGAACTCCTTAACGCCGGTGGTCTTGTCGCGCATCAGCGCCAGCTTGTGCTTGATCAGCGGGTGGTCCATTTCATGTACGGTTGCCATAATAAAAATCTCCTTTATCCTAAAACTTTTTTGCTTCAGGCAATATCGCATAATTGAACAAGAGCGATTTGCGAGTGGGTTTTGCGCACTGACAAGGCGCGGTTTTGCGGTAATACTTTGTGTATTACAGTGAAATCGGAACGAAGTCAGGGCACAAAATTTCCGCAAAGCGCCGCGGCAGCGCGACCGGAGCCTGCGCAAGAAGCCGCAGCTTTCATTGTGCGGTGATGTCTGCTATTTGGTCTGTGCCAGACGCGCCATGCGCTCGCGCTCTGCCTGCGGACGACGCAGATAGAAGGCGTCCAGCTCCTGGGGGGAGCAGGCTTTGCTCTCGCGAAACAGGGGGAGTGCGGCGGCGGCAACACCAAATCCGGTCGCAAACCGCAGCTCGGCGGGTGCGAGCCGCAGACCGGTGCAGTTCTCTTTGATAGTATTATAACACAGATCCGCGCCATCTCCAACCAGAAAATACGGCGCTTCTCCGATTTCTTCGGCAAGCTCGGTCAGCTTGATCGCACGGTCATCGCACAGACGGCGTACCCTGCCGTCCTCCACGGTGAAAAGCGCGTTGTAAACCTGACCCGCACGCGCATCCATCACGCAGCACAGGTCGCCGCCGAGTGCGCGGGCGCCCCATGCCATTGCCTCGAGCGTGGAGACACCGAGGCACGGCTTGTCTGCGCCGAGCGCCAGACCCTTGACCGTGGCCACACCTATGCGCACACCGGTAAACGAGCCGGGGCCGTGCGCGACAGCGATCGCGTCCACGTCAGCGAGCGATACGCCGCAGTTTGCCAGCAGGTTTTCCACCATCGGCAGCAGCGTGCGTGAGTGCGTCAGGCCGCAGTTCTGAAAGGACTGCGCCACCAGTTTTTCGTCCTCGGTGAGCGCGACAGACGCGCTGACCGCCGAGGATTCCAGTGCAAGAATTTTCATACAGTCACTTCTCCAATCGTAATGCGGCGGTCGTTGTCCGCATCGCCGTAGGCAATATGGACGGTTTTGTAGGCTTCCGGCAGAACGTCCGCGGCGTTTTCGCTCCATTCGATGAGCACAATGCGGCTGCCGTCGAGATATTCGTCAAAGCCGATCTCGAACAGTGCTTCACTGTCGAGAATGCGGTACAGGTCGAAGTGCGCGACCTTGACCGTCGGCGTTTCGTATTCGTTTGCAATGGCAAAGGTCGGGCTGGTGACGCGGCCCTCGTAGCCGAGTCCGTGCAGCACGCCGCGCGTGAATGCGGTCTTGCCGGCACCGAGGTCGCCGGAGAACGCAACAACATCGCCTGCCTTGAGGCTTTTTGCGTATTCTGCGCCGAGTGCTTCGGTCTCCTCGGGTGAGTGGGTGATATATTCCATGAAAACACCTTTCTGTCAATCATAACTATACATTTATAATATACCACGGTACACTCGGAATGGCAAGTCAGCCTGCTGCAAAGGATAACTTTTTTATGACATTTCCGCTTGTTTGCTTGCGGGATGGCATAAGTTGTGGTAAGGTATAAAAATAACATAAGAAAATAAGGAGGAAAACCCTGTGATAGAATTGCTCAAAGCATTTCTGTTCGGCATTGTAGAGGGCATCACCGAGTGGCTGCCGATCAGCAGTACCGGACACATGATTCTGCTCAATGAGTTTGTAAAGCTGGACGTGTCGGAAGCGTTTTACAGCATGTTCGAGGTGGTTATTCAGCTCGGTGCGATACTCGCGGTCGTTGTCCTGTTCTGGGGACAGATTTTCCCGTTTGAACGGCGAAAGGGCCGCCATGGCGGCGCGTCCATCGTGCTGAATATGGATACCGTCAAGCTGTGGATCAAAATTCTGGTAGCTTGTGTTCCGGCGGCAATCGTCGGCCTCAAGTGGAACGACCTGTTTGAAGAACTGTTCTACAATTACCAAACGGTTTCCATCGCGCTGATCGTGTTCGGCGCAGCATTCATTCTGGTGGAGAACGCGCACAAGGGCAAGCCGGCGCGCATCAACGCACTCACGGAGCTTACTTACCCGACCGTATTTTTGATCGGTATGTTCCAGCTTATCGCGGCGGTGTTCCCGGGCACCTCGCGCTCCGGCGCGACCATCGTCGGCGCACTGCTGCTCGGCGTGTCGCGTACCGTGGCTGCGGAGTTTACGTTCTTCCTGGCCATTCCGGTCATGTTCGGCGCAAGTCTGCTCAAGATTCTCAAGTTCGGCTTTGCGTTTACATCCACCGAGCTGATGATCCTCGGCATCGGTACAATCACCGCGTTCGTGTCCTCACTGCTCATCATCCGTTTCCTGATGAGCTTTGTCAAGAAGCACGATTTCAAGGTGTTCGGCTGGTATCGTATTATCCTCGGTATCGCCGTGCTGGCGTACTTTATGCTGGCGAAGTGAATAGGGAAAAGAGGTCTGCGGGGCAGACCTCTTTTTGAGGCTGTCGAAAAACTATCGTTTTCCGAGCAGCCTCTCGCTCGAAACCACGCTTTCGAGCGAATACTGAAGAAAAACCGCGCCCTGACGGGCACATTTTTTCTTCCCTTGTATAAAAAGTCAGGTACACGCCCCGACTTTTTATGAATTTGCTTCGCAAATTCTATTTTATGCGTGCTGCCGCACGAAGCGTAAAAATTAAAATAATACTTTTTTGATAGACTGAAAAGAGGTCTGCATTGCAGACCTCTTTTGTTGTATGGTTTTCTATTAGGTACGCTGTTCCAATCCACGCCGAATCCTTCTCCAAACCACGCACGACAGCGCAATAGTGACATAATCCGTGATGGATTGTCCGAGAACTGCGCCATTCAGACCGAAAACCGTATTCAGCAGATACAGCAGGGGAATGAGCAGCAGACCCTGTCGGAGCACGGACAGCACGGTAGCAGGAAGGGCGCGTCCGACCGACTGCATGCAGTTCATATTGACGAACAGAAAACCGATGAACGGGCCGGACAGCATGTAGGCGATCAGCATCTGCACGCCGTATGTAATAACGCCGCTGTCGTCCACGAACAGGCCGATGATCGGCTTGCGCAGGAAGAAATAGAGCGCGGTTGCCGCCAATCCGACAACAAAGCAGCACAGCTTGGTAAAACGCTCGGTATCGGCAAAACGCTTGATATCACCCGCACCGTAGCTGTAACCGAAAATCGGCTGTACACCGTTTGCAAGGCCCATTTGCAGGAAGGTGATGAACATATTCGCTTTGAACACGATGCCGATCGCCGCAACGGGCGCGTTGCCGTAGGCGACCAGAATCAGGTTGAGCACAATGGTTGAAACACACATCAGCGCGGAGAAAATGGCGGTCGGGAAGCCGGCAGAGCACACGCGCACGGCAATGTGCGTGCCGCAGAGCGCGTCCTTCGGCGCAAGCGAAAACCGCCGCGACTTTTTGAGAAAATACCACAGGTAGTACAGCGCCGCAAGCATATTGCCGATGGTGGTTGCAATGGCTGCGCCTGCCGCGCCCTGTCCCAGACCGGAGACGAAAACCGGGTCGAGTACGATGTTCGCAATCGTGCCGATCATGCTGCCGATCATGGCCTCCTTGCTCGCGCCTTCCGCGCGCACAACGAAGCTGGCTGCCGCCGACCAGATGACGAACGGTGCGCCGAACGCGATGTAAACCGTGTAGCCGCGGGCAAACTCAAATGTGCTTGCGTCCGCGCCGAACAGGTGCAGGATGGGCGCGGTGAAGCACAGCAGTACGGCGGCAAACGCTGCGCCGACGACCAAGCTCGCCCATGAGATGAACGAGGAGATTTTCTTCACGCTTTGGTGATTGTTCTCGCCGAGCGCGACCGAGATCATCGCACTGCCGCCCATGCCGAACATGTTGGCGAACGCCATCAGCAGGATGAAGATCGGGTTGGTCAGGCTGACGGCGGCTACCTGCAGGGCATCGCCGGTCTGTCCGACGAAAAAGGTGTCTGCCATGTTGTACACCACGGTGACAAGGCTGCTGATGACGCTCGGAATCGCCATTGCGGCTACTGCACGAGGTATCGGCGCTTTGCCGAGGAGAGTATCATTATCCAAATTGTTCACGTTCCTTACTTTGGAAATTTAACGATTGTTTCCATCGAAGCGGCAGGGCAGCCCGCTCTGCGGTAATGGTTAATCGGTTCTTTCAAAATTTGAAAGCATTTTCAGCCCGATCCGCATAAATGTGTCCCGCTCCTCGGGCGAGATGCCGCGGAGCAGCATGGCTTCGGTCTCCGTAATCTCCTGCAGGCAGGCGGGACGGAAGGCTTCGGCTTTTTCAGTGCAGACAATGCACTTGCGCCGTGCGTCCGCAGGATCGGGTTCGCGGCGGATGAGATCGGCAGCCTGCAGGGCCTGCAGCATTTCGGTTGCGGTGGAAGGCCGCAGGCCGAATTCCTGCTCGACGTCGCGCTGTACAAGCGGTCGCTTTTGGCTTTCTATTAAAATATAGTTGAGGATCTGACCTTTGGTGCCGCTGATGTGAATGCGCTTTTGCGTTTCCGCCGACCGGCGGCGCAGGCAGTTGGATAGCTTGTTGATAAGCCGCCCGGTATCCATAAAATCACCTCGCCTAATTACTTCGTTTCCTAAGTAATATTGTAGTCGGTGATTGCGGAATGTCAAGAGGGAATTTTACTGCTTGCCCGGGGAGATGGGAGCCGTCCAGACGGCTCCTTTTTCCTGCACCGGATGACTGGGGAACACGAACTGCCGTAGGCGGGTTCGCCCTGCCGGGGCAGAGAGTTTTCTGCTGAACCTCAGCGGGGGATTCGCCGTCTGCGGACGGCGGGAGCGTTGCCGCGCCCGCGGCGGGGGCAAAAAGGAAGGACAACCTGCGGTTTTCCTTCCTCTTTGAACTCCTACCTTTCCCTTGGATAGTCTGGCGCAGATTGCCTACATGTGACCGCTTCGAAAAAGGGAACGGCAGAGGATTTTTTCTTCCGTGTCTTTCGCAAACTGTTCGCAGGGTCAGATACATTACTGCTACACATGCGATTTCATCTAAGCAGGCGCAACATACCCGTGTTGCGCAACTCGTGAGCGCGTTATTATAGACAGCACCTACGAGGATAAATTGCACCAAACGCCTAAATTCGCAGGTGCCTTCCGGTATAACGGGAAAAAATCGCGCGACACTGTTATCCCCCAGGGGACCTTCTCTTGCCCTACGGGCAATTCACCTTGTGCCGCGCCTGCGCAGAGTAGCCCGTATGTGTAGCGCTAATCTCCGGAATTTCCCTATTGACACAGGCTGACTCTGCTTTGTACAATAAAACAAAACAACGAAACGAGGTGCCTGCTATGCACATCCACCATTTAGCGCTCCGTGTGCGCGATTTCGAGAAGTCGCTGCATTTTTACCAGACGCTCACCGAGCTCAAGATTCACACGCAGTTCTCCGCGAACGGCGGCAGCATTGCTTATCTGCAGAACGCCAACGGCGAAACCCAGCTGGAGCTGATCGGCATGCCGGAGGGCGAGACCGTCAAGGCGTCCGGTATGTTCCTCTGCTTCGGTACGGAGGATATCGCCAGTGCACATGAGCGTGCCGTCCTGCACGGCATGAATCCGTCCGATATCCGTCAGCCGGAGCCGGACGCACGCTATTTCTACGTTTACGATCCGGACGGTCTGTCCGTGCAGGTGCGTGAATACCGTTAAGGCAATACCGCATAATTGAACAAGAGCGATTTGCGAGCAAATTTTGCGTACTGACGAGGCGCAGTTTTGCGGTAATACTTGATGTATTACCGTGAAACTTCGGCAGCGCGGACGGAACTCGCGCAAGGAACCGAAGCCAAAGTCAGGACACAAAATTTCCGCAAAGCGCCGCAGCTTTAATTGTGCGGTGTTGCCTTAAAACAGATTTTTAAGCGTCGGACGCTGCACCTCCGGCAAATGCCTCAGCTGAGCGAGCAGCTCTGCGCGGTCAAGCGAAAATTCGTCCGTCAAGCCGTTTTGCTGCGCGGCAAGCATACGGTCAAACAGCCGGTCAGCCTGATCAATCTCGCTGTGCAGCAGCAGAGCGCCGAGCAGAGTCTGTGCTGCGTCCCATGTCTCCCGCGCTTTATTCAGGCGGTCGTTCTCTACGTCGAGGGCGACCGCCTGTGCCGTGTTATCCACGGCTTTTACGCTCCATACACTGCCGAGGATGAGCACGGTACACAGCACGGCAGCCGTCAGCAATCGCTTCATGCGCGGCCCTCCTTTTTCTGCAGGAACGTGTTGCCGCAGTCGTCGAGCGTCATCAGGAACACGTCCTCGACCGCGATACTCTGGTTTTTCAGCCGCCGCTCGATATCTGCAGGGGAGAGGTGCAGCAGCTCGAGCGAGCGCGGAACCACCTTGCCGTCCGACACGACTACAAGCGGCAGACCGGTATCCTTGGGCGTAATGCCGAGCATTTCCGCCGTGACCGGCTGCTGCGGCTGCTTGAGGATAACCGTCAGCGTGCCGTCCGGCTCGATGACGCCGTATTTCACATCGGACACGGCTGCAACGTTCTGTTTGCGGAGTGTCTCTATCACCTCGTCGGTCGTCAGCCGCATTTGCCGCAGCTTGCCAATATCGAGCTGTCCCCTGCGAATGATGATGGCCGGCTGACCGTTCAGCAGCCGCCGGAATCTGCGGCTTTTGAGTGCGGCGAAGCTGAGGAAAATCTCGAGCACCACGAGCGTGGCGATCGGCACCAGACCGGAGAGCAGCGGAATCCCTAAATCCTGCATGGGCACAGCCGCCAGATCGGATACCAGAATGGTAACGACCAGCTCGGACGGGTCCAGTTCGCCGATCTGCCGTTTACCCATCAGCCGCACGGCGCAGATGACCGCGCAGTATAAAATCAGCGTGCGCAGCAGCGGCACTGCCATACGCCCGCACCTCCTTCGCTTGTGAAAATCGCACAGTTTACCAGAGTGAAAACTGTATATGTTTGGCATTGTGTAGTATGGCGAAAAAACAAAGAAATATGCACGACAGTTTTCGCATATTTGCAGTCGGAAAGACGTTGACATTCTGAGGAAACGCCTTTATAATATAAACAACATTCAAAAAGATACAGGCTGCGAACGGAAAAGTAGCGTCCCGGACCCATGATAGAGAGCTGTCGGCTGGTGTAAGACAGTGGGAAACGGAAAGTGCGAAAGTCCTCCGGGAGCCGGATTGCTGAAATGAAATGAAACAGGGTTCAGTGTAAGTTATCCCGCATGATCTGCGTTAAACGATCAGGTGAGTGGTCATGCCGCCGTACAGGGCAGTGTGGCAAAAAGAGTGGTACCGCAGAGTTTTTGGTCTTTGTCTCTTTGTGAGACAAGGGCTTTTTTGTTTATACGGTATCTTGCGGCAATCGTTATCCGGCTGCTGCATAAGTATGTATGCTATGTTGAAATGAGAGAAAGGAGGCGGATTCGCAATGGTAAAGAACGGCGCAGAGATTCTGATCGACGCACTTGTAGAGCAGGGAGTTGATACCATTTTTGGTTATCCCGGCGGTGCGGTTTTGAACATCTATGACGCACTTTACAAAAACAGCGACCGCATTCGACATATCCTGACCGCGCACGAACAGGGCGCGGCACACGCAGCGGACGGCTACGCCCGTGCGACCGGCAAGGTAGGCGTCTGCCTGGCAACGAGCGGACCGGGTGCGACCAACCTTGTAACCGGTATTGCTACCGCGTATATGGATTCCATCCCGATGGTTGCCATCACCGGCAACGTCGGCACCAGCCTCATCGGCCGTGATTCCTTTCAGGAGGTTTACATTGCCGGCATCACCATGCCGATCACCAAGCACAATTTCGTTGTGCGCGATGTGGAGGATCTGGCGGACACCGTGCGCGATGCGTTCCGCATTGCCGCTTCCGGACGTCCGGGTCCGGTGCTGATCGACATCCCGAAGGATATTACCGCCGCTAAGTGTGAGTTTATCCCGAAGGGCAAGGTTGAGATCAACGAGACCTACGAGATTTCGGACGAAGAGCTGCAGACCGTAGCGGATATGATCGCCGCCTCCGAGCGTCCGATGATCTATTACGGCGGCGGTGTTGAAACCTCTGACGCAGGCGACATGCTGCTGCAGCTGCAGCGCAAGGCGGATATTCCGTCGGCGCACACCATGATGGCCATCGGCTGTATCCCGGATACCGAGCCGCTCAGCCTCGGCATGATCGGCATGCACGGCACGGTTTCCGCCGCATGGGCGGTTGAGCGCTGTGACCTGCTGGTCTGCATCGGCGCCCGCTTCTCCGACCGCGTTGCGACCAACACCAAGCGTTTTGCACCGTCGGCGAAGGTTATCCACGTTGACATTGACAACGCGGAGATCAATAAGAACATCGGCGTTGACTATGCCATTGTTTCCGATGCGGAGACCTTCCTCGAAAAGGTTATGCCGTATATCAAGGAGGCAAAGCACGACGCATGGCGCGCGCAGATTGCCGAGTGGCAGACAAAGCTCGACTATGTGCCGAAGGACGATGAGAGCGTTATCCATCCGCACCAGCTGCTCCGCACGGTTGCGGAGGAGACCCCGGAGGACACCATCATCGCAACCGACGTTGGTCAGCACCAGCTTTGGAGTGCACAGTACAACGGCCGCAAGCACGTTCGTCAGTTCCTGACGTCCGGCGGTCTGGGTACGATGGGCTTCGGCTACGGCGCGGCACTCGGTGCGCAGGTGGCCTTCCCGGACAGAACGGTTGTCCACATCACGGGCGACGGCTCGTTCCACATGAATCTTAACGAAATCTGCACCGCGGTTTCCTATAACCTGCCGGTGATCACGATCATTATGAATAACCGCGTGCTCGGCAACGTGCGTCAGTGGCAGACCATGTTCTATGGCAGCCGTTACTCGCAGACCGATCCGCACCGCAAGACAGATTACGTCAAACTGGCCGATGCCTTCGGCGCACGCGGCGTCCGTGTTACCAATATCGCCGAGCTGCGCGACGCGCTGCGGGAAGCGGTGAAGCGAACCGGTCCTGTGCTGATCGACGCACAGATCGACAAGGACGAGCGCGTCCTGCCGATGATTCCGGCAGGCGGCACGGTTGACGATCTTGTAACGGAATAAGGAAGGAGAAATCATGGAAAAGTATATCCTTTCTGTCACCGTACAGAACAACGCCGGTGTTCTGGCACGCGTATCCAGCCTGTTTGGCCGCCGCGGCTACAACATCGACTCGCTGACTGTTTCGGCCACGACTGATCCGAAGGTTTCCTGCATGTCTATCATCGTGCAGGGCGACCATATGGTGCTTGA
The DNA here is from genome assembly GCF_003480365.1 of Butyricicoccus sp. AM32-19. NCBI lineage: Bacteria > Bacillati > Bacillota > Clostridia > Eubacteriales > Butyricicoccaceae > Butyricicoccus > Butyricicoccus sp. AM32-19. The sequence continues at coordinate 27,839 of NZ_QUIX01000007.1, forward strand.
GCAGATCATGAAACAGCTTGCGAAGCTCGAGGAGGTCATGCGTGTTGTACATCTTGAGGAGGACAGCTCCTGCTGCAGCGAGTTGGTATTCGTCAAGCTGCATACGCCGGACGTGAGCGTCCGAAATGATATCCGCCAGCTGTGCGACCTGTACGGCGCACGGGTCGTAGAAACACAGGAGAGCGAGATCATCATCGAGCTGTCCGAAGTGCCGAGCCGCATCGATGCCTTTCTCGACGTCATCTCGAACTTTAAGATTCTCGAGATGAGCCGTTCGGGCGTTACGGCAATCGAAAAATAATCTTGGTTAATTAGGAGTTAGAAATTGGGAATGAAAAGCGCTGCCGCGCCGGAGAAATGTTTCATAACCGGGGAGGAAGCCCCTTGCAATCACTGATTACTGACTGCTGATTCATATAATTGACTCTTTATAAATTTTTAGGAGGAAATAAAAATGGTAAAGATGTTTTATGACGCAGACTGCAACCTGTCTCTGCTCGACGGCAAGACCGTTGCAATCATCGGCTTTGGTTCCCAGGGTCATGCTCACGCAATGAACCTGAAGGATTCCGGTGTACATGTTGTAGTTGGTCTGCGCCCAGGCTCCAAGCATGAGAAGAAGGCGAAGGACTACGGTCTGGAGGTTATGACTCCGGCTGAGGCAGCAGCAGCAGGCGATATCATCATGATGCTGACTCCGGATGAGAAGCAGGCTGACATCTATAAGGACGTTATCGCTCCGAACCTGAAGCCGGGCAACGTACTGGCTTTCGCTCACGGCTTCAACATCCACTTCAAGCAGATCGTTCCGCCGGCTGACGTTGACGTTATCATGGTTGCTCCGAAGGGCCCGGGTCACATCGTTCGTCGTGCATACGAAGAGGGTCAGGGTGTTCCGGATCTGGCTTGCGTATATCAGGACGCTTCCGGCAAGGCTATGGACATCGCTCTGGCATACGCCTGCGGTATCGGCGGCGGCCGTGCCGGCATCCTCGAGTCCACCTTCAAGACCGAGACCGAGACCGACCTGTTCGGTGAGCAGGCTGTCCTCTGCGGCGGCGTTTGCGAGCTGATGAAGGCTGGCTTTGAGACTCTGGTTGAGGCTGGCTACGCTCCGGAGAACGCTTACTTTGAGTGCGTTCACGAGATGAAGCTGATCGTTGACCTGATCAACGAGGGCGGCTTCGCTAAGATGCGTTACTCCATCTCCGATACCGCTGAGTACGGTGATTACCGCACCGGCAAGCGCATCATCACCGAGGAGACCCGCAAGGAGATGAAGAAGATCCTGCGCGAGATCCAGGACGGTACCTTCGCATCCGAGTGGATTCAGGAGAACCGTGCAGGCGGTCGTGCCAAGTTCCTCGCTACCCGTGCTCTGGAAGCAGACACCGAGCTTGAGGAGACCGGCAAGAAGCTGCGCGGCATGATGAGCTGGCTGAAGAAATAATTCGAAGCGCAGCTTCTCATTATTTCTATAGGGGAGTTCAAAACTCCCCTATATACAACCCATGGTTCCGTAGAAACCATGGGTTGATACCCCAATGACGCGCCCCACGGGCGCTGAGTCGGGGTGTAAAAAGTCAGGTACACGCCCTGACTTTTTACGGCACACTTCGTGCACCGATTTTATGCCGCAACTGTCCAGTTGCGGTTGCCGGAAGGCATCATAAGTGCAAAAGTGTGAAGTTTATAGCTACCCCGAACGGGGGGGGGGCGGGGCGCGGAC